>CALAPX010000251.1 GCA_937888355.1 uncultured Spartobacteria bacterium | reverse complement strand
AGGCCCCGTTTATTTGGCTTGAGACGGGAAGGATGTGACGGCGATCGAGAGCGATGCAGTCGATGACCTCGCGGATGGCCACGCCGACAGCATATCCAGCACCGCCTTTTCGGGAGATGACTTCCGCGCCACTCTTTTGGGTGCGCTCGAAGATCTGACTTTGGAAGGCGGGCGTAACGCCCGGAAATTTTGTGAGCGGAAAGCCGTCCACTGAAGCCGAGGACCACACTGGAAGCATGGTGTCGCCATGTTCGCCTAGGATCATCGCCCGGACTTGTGTGGCGGGGAGGTCCAGAGACGAAGCGATCAGTGAGCAGAAGCGCGAGGTATCGAGAACGGTGCCGAGGCCGATAACCTGCGAAGCTGGGAGGCCTGTTTTTTCAACGGCTAGTTGTGTCAAGATATCGACCGGATTCGAGACAACAAAGACGATCGCCTCTTTTTTCATCCCGGCGGCTTTGAGGCTTTCAAGGATGCCGAGGAACAGGGAGACGTTGCGATTGATGAGGTCGAGGCGGGACTCGTCTGGTTTGCGGCGAAGTCCGGCTGTGATGCAAATAATGTCGGCATCTTTGCAGTCGGCATAGGTGCCGGCGGAAATCTTCTGGTCAGCGCAGTACGCTGCGCCATGCAGCAAGTCAAGAGCTTCGCCTTCAGCTGTGGCTTGGTTGGCGTCGAGCAGGACGATTTCACGGACGATGCCCGAGCATTGAAGGGCGAATGCAGCGCAGGATCCGACGCGGCCACCGCCGCCGATGATAGCAACTTTCATGGGATAATTATTTGTTGAGGTTGGCCATGATCTCGTCCGTGAGTTTTTGGACGAGGGATTCGAGGTCCGCATCACTTTGCGGGGGATTCATGGGATTGCATGGAGTCACGGGGGTGGAGCAACCACGACTGCCGCACATTTCCGTCCAAGGGTCGACTTCACAAAGCTCCGCATTTTTGAGTTCGTAGCGGTTGTCGGGGAGTCCCATGCTCTTCTTGATGTTGAGGAGGTCGTCCATCTTCTCGCAAGGAATCGAGGCTGAGCCGGGGAGTGACTGGGCAAGGATGATCGTGCGGCAATAAGCGTCGGTAATCTCCATCTTGAAATAAGCGTCCTCAACGGATTTGCCCCAGCAGATCACGCCATGGCAGCCCATGATGATTGATTGATGATGTGGCGCAAGTGGGCGAATGCTTTCTGCAATTTCGGGGGACCCTGGCGTTTGGTACCCGGCGACGGCAACTTGTCCAACAAAGACCTCGAGTTCGGGAATGAGGCGGGCGGGAGGCTGGAGTTCCTTGATGGCGAATGCGCCGGCATGAACAGGGTGTGCATGGCAAACAGAAGCGGCATCCGGGGTCGTTTCGTAAATCGCTGCGTGGGTGGTGAACTCGCTCGAGCGTTTCCAAGAGCCTGCCACCTGGGTTCCTTTGATATCTACCATGCACAGCATATCCGGAGTGATAAACCCCTTGCTGACACCTGTGGGAGTTACAATGAAGCGGTCTGGCCCGAGCCTGGCGGAAATATTCCCTCCATTGCCGTCGCAGTATTCACGCATCCAAATGCGTCGGCCGATATCGCAAATTTCTTTTTTGATCCGCTCGGCTTCGGGGCTGTTGAAGAGTTTCTGGTCGTCGGAGGCTGTGGCGTTGGAGCAGGGAATGGAGGCTGCGGGAGCGGCAGATTCGGCATCGAAAACAACCTTCACTCCAGCTTCGGAGAAAACATCCTTGGCTCCGGGGGTGAGGCGGATGTCGCGGTTGTAGCGGAATTCAACAGCTCCGGTTTTGACGAAGGCCTCGGCTTCTTTTTGTGCGAACAGTTTCATGGTTTATTTTTGGTAAAAGTGGTCATCAACCAGCGCCGCGCAATAGGCGTCGACGGGGGTTGGTTTGGGGAAAGGGCAGGCAGCTTCGCGGCCTTCGCTGATGGCGATATGTTGTCCGATATTTGCTCCGAGTTGATCGTACACCACGATCGATGGAGCGAAGGATTCCTGGCCACCGAAAGTGTCTTTCGTCCACGGGAGGGTGAGGAGAAGGCGCTCGCCAACGTAACGCTTGTTGCGAACGGAAAGGGTGACTCGACCAATGACGGTGCCCATTCTCATACAGCAAGGCTCCTTTCGGGATCGATGATGCCCATTACAGTCCAACGCGCCGGGCTCAGTTCGTTGCCGACAATCTTGCGTGCCTCGCTGCCATCGCTCGAGATTAACACTTTCTGGCCGATGGCGGCGCCGAGGCTGTCGATCACAATCTGCGTGGGCACATCCGGCGACTCAGGTTCGGCCAACAACAAGCGCCACCCCTCAAGGCTGGAATGCTTGATTGTGCTGGTTGCGTAGCCGCGGATGGTAGCGAGCCTCATTTAATAAAGGTTAAGGTTTTCAACCATCACACATCGGCGTGAGCGGGTGAAGGTCATGGGGGTGGTGACGCCTTCGCCGGTGGGCGTGGCAATGCTGAAGCTCAGGAAGCCTTCGCCGCCAAGGCCAAGGCCGGTCATGCACGGGCCGTTTTTGATGAAGAGAGTGGTATCAATCTCTTGGGCCATTTTCGTAAGGTTACGGATATTTTGGGAATGCATCACTCCTGTATGCTTGTACCCGTGCTCGGCTTTGATCGCTTCAGCAATCGCCGTGTCCACATCAGGCACGCGAACGACTGGGATGAAGGGCATCATTTGCTCCTCATCCACGAAGATATGGTCGGCCTTGGTTTCGCCGAAGAGGAGTTGGGTGGAGGATGGGATGTCGAGGCCAATCGCCTTGGCAAGCACAGCGGCATCGCGACCAACGAGGTCGCGGTTCACAACCGGGTGTGGGCAGCCTGCGCCTTTGCCTTGTGGAAAAACGAATGCCTTGTCGGAAAGTGCCTCGATTTGTTGGGCGTTAAGTTGAACGGCTCCGGCTTTGCGGAGGGCATCCATAAGCTTGTCGGCTACGGAAGCCACGACGAAGACCTCTTTCTCCCCGATGCAGAGAAGATTGTTGTCATATGAAGCACCCTGAATAATCGCACGAGCAGCGGCATCCAAGTCGGCGGTTTCATCAACGACCACAGGAGGATTTCCAGGGCCGGCACAGATGGCGCGCTTGCCTGTCTTCATTGCGGCAGCAACAACGGCGGGACCGCCGGTGACACACAGCAATTTCACATGCGGGTGTTTGCAGAGCGCATCGAAGGTATCAAGAGTCGGCTTAACGACTGTGGTGAGAAGGTCGGTGATACCGGTCTCTTTTGCGATCGCCTGATTGTATTCGCGGACAGCAACGGCGGCACACTTCGCTGCGGAGGGGTGTGTGTTGTAGGTGATCGCATTCCCGGCAGCGATCATGTTAATCGCGTTTCCGGTGAGTGTCGGGACGCTGTGGGTGGAGGGCGTGATGGCGCCGATTACTCCCCATGGTGCGTAGTCGATGACGGTAAGGCCTGAGTCTCCGCTGAAGGCCATGCGGTCGAGCATTTCCACGCCAGGAACGAGTTCGCCACAGATCGAAAGTTTTTCAATCTTGTGGTCGAGACGTCCAATCTTGGTCTCGTTGAATTCGATTTCACCCCACTCCTTGGCTTTTTGAACGCAGAGCTTGCGAATAACGGCGATCGCCTTTTTTCGGGCGGTCATTCCGCCGGCTCTGAGTTTTTCAAAAGAGCGCTGAGCAGCTTCTACAGCGTCATTCATGTCCTCATAGACGCCGTAGGCGGTTTGAGCTGAAGCGCTTTTCGCTGCGGACGCTTGGTTATGTGATGAAAGTCGGGTGAGAACTTCTCCCACCACACGGGCTACTAGTTTTTCGTCAATCGCTGCCATGGGTTTAATTAAGCCTTGTAGAGAATGCGTTTTCCGAGATCGACGGTATCGACAATGCCGATTACTACCGCATCCACGGGTGAGTCCTTGTCATCGGCTGCAAGCCGTGCGGAGCTGCCTTGAACCACGAGAACGCAATCACCCTCGCCGGCGCCAAGGGTGTCCGAGACGACTAGGGTAGTCTGTCCGTTTCGCAAATCCTTCGCCTGGGGCGAATCGATGACGAGTGGACGGACGACAAGGAATTTTGTCCCCGTCATCTTCACGTTTTTCTTGGTGGCAACAACGCTGCCTTCAACCGTGGCGAGAATCATTTTGCCTTTGGCAGGACGGTGACGAGATCGCTGTGCGGGCGGGCGATAACGCTGACGCTGACCACTTCGCCGAGCGATTGTGCTGCTGTTTTGCCAGCCTCGGTGGCGGCTTTGACGGCAGCAACGTCACCCGTCACGCAGGCGGTGACCATTGCATTGCCGACCTGCGTCATCGGGCCGATGAGTTCGACGTTTGCGGATTTGAGCATGGAGTCCGTGGCTTCTACGAGGGCGATGAGGCCGCGGGTTTCAATCATTCCGAGTGCTTGTTGTGACATGGTTTTTGGTTTGGTTGGTTGACTATTTCAGGGTTGGTTTATTGGGATTCGTGAAGTTTCGACCAGGCGTTGCGGGCGATAACGAGTTCCTCGTTGGTCGGGATCACGCGAACCTCGATTTTTGAGGAGGGTTTGGAAATGATGGTCTCCGTTGCACGGGTGGAGGAGTTGAGGTCGGGGTCGAGCTCAAGGCCGCAGAAATCGAGATTTGCGCATACAGCAGCACGGAGTTCCGGGCTGTTTTCGCCGATGCCGGCGGTGAAAATAAGGGCGTCTGCTCCATTCATACGCAGCAGAAATTGCCCGATGAATCGGCGAATCTGGTTGGCAAGGACCTCAAGGGAAATGCGGGCGTTGTCATTGCCGTGGGATGCGGCCTCTTCGATGTCTCGCATGTCTCCTGAGTCGAGGCCGGACATGCCTTTGAGTCCAGACTGGCTGGTAAGAGCCTTTTCAACAGTGTCGAGTCCCAAGCCCAGGTTTCGAGCGAGGTAAATAAGGGCGAAGCAATCAAAATCGCCTGCACGGTTGTTTTGTGGCAGGCCGCTCTGCGGGGTCATGCCCCAACTTGAATCAACGGCCTTGCCGTCCACAACAGCGGCAATGGAAGAGCTTCCCCCAAGGTGACAGGAGATGATTCGAAGTTTATCGGTGCCGCGAAGTTCGGCGCAGCGTTGCGAGACGAACCGGTGGCTTGCTCCATGGAATCCGTAACGACGGATGCCGTATTTTTCCTCCCACTCAAGCGGCACTGGATAACGATAGGTTTCCGGACCGATATGGTCATAGAAAGCAGTCTCAAAAGTTCCGATGCACGGAAGCGAGGGGTGGAGTTGGTTGAAAAGACGGACTCCTGCAATGTATGGCGGATTGTGCGCGGGGAGGAGGGTGTTGTAGTCCTCCATAGCCCGGAGCACAGGCTCATTCATTATTTGCGTGCCGGAAATGCCTTTCGCCATGACAGGCTTGAAGCCCACGGCAGCGATGCCATCGAACCCCCCGAGCTTTTGCTCGATGAAGCGGATGGCGGCACCATGGTCGGGGAAGGATGCCGTGCCCTTCTCAGGCGCGGCATCCCCGAGCGTAATGGTGTATGGGCAATCGGTGGACCCAATGCGTTCCACGCCGCCTTTCGCCAGAACCTTCTCGGAAGGCATCTCGAACAAGCGGAACTTGAATGAGGTGCTCCCGATATTGGAGACGAGAATGTTGTTTTTGGCGGACATGGATCGGAATCCAGTGTGGATTACTTGGTGGCGACGGGTTTGCCGCCGAGGAACTTGCCGAGCTTGATGAGGTCCTCGTGTGGACGAGGGATCACATGCACAGCGACGATTTCGCCGATTGTGCTCGCGGCGGTGGCGCCCGCTTCAACAGCGGATTTCACGGCGGCGACAGAGCCTGCTACAAAAACGGCAACATTGCCGGAGCCGACTTTTTCCCAGCCGATGAGATCGACATTTGCGGCTTTGAGCATCGCGTCAGTTGCTTCGAACTGTGACACGAGCCCTTTGGTTTCAATCATTCCGAGTGCTTGGTTGGCCATAAGAATTGGTTTTCTAAAAAATCAGGCGGTGAAAAATTTCAGGAGTTCCGGCGCCGGGCGGGCGATCACGTGGGAGGCCACGAGGTTGCCAACGCGGTTCGCCGCTTCGCGTCCGGCTTCGACGGCCGCTTTCACGCTGCCGACATCGCCTTGGACGATTGTTGTGATCAAGGCTCCGCCGATAGGGACGGATTTGACCAGTTGCACATTCGCGGCTTTAACCATTGCGTCACTGGCTTCCACCAGGCCGACGTAGCCGCGGGTTTCGAGTAGTCCGATTGCTTCGCTCATTGTGTTTGGTTTGGTTGGTTGGGTTCGGGGTTAGGATTTGAAAAGTTCCACCTTTTCGGCTTGTTCAAGGTTGCAGGCATTGGCCTCATCGGTGTCGATGTGGACCTCAAGTTTGAAGCTTGGATCGACACGCACGAGGAGATCGTCGAAGCGCGTATTGCAGCCTTTGGCTGTGACCTTGAGAGTAATTTTGTCGAGGTGCTTCACCCCGTAAAAACCTGCGTCCGATGGCGACATGTGGACATGCCGAGCCGCGCGGATGACGCCATTTTTCATCTCAAGCATGCCTTTAGGGCCCATGATGTAGGCGCCGGGTGTTCCCTCGATGTCACCGGACATGCGAACGGGGATGTCTATGCCAAGCTGGATCGAGTCAGTGAAGGCCAGCTCGATCTGAGTGAGATTCCGGCACGGGCCGAGAATACGGAGATTTGGAATGATGCGCTTGCGGGGGCCGACAAGCGTGACCGTTTGCTGCGAGGCAAACTGGTCTTTTTGATAAAGCCATTTGTGGACGGTTAGCTCAGCTCCTTTACCGAATAGGGTCTCCACATTCTCTGGAGAAATATGCATGTGGCGCGCCGAGCTATTGACCAAGAGCGTTGGCGCGGCGGCTGGTGCTTGTTTGCCAAGTTGACGAAAGAGAGCCTCGCGGACGAGGGTTTCAACCACAGGGCGGTTTTGGGCAGCAGGAGAGGACATTTAGCGGGAGAGAATTTAATGAACGGTTCCGATCATATAAATTCTTTGCATTGGGTCAATCGATTTTTTTTAAAAAAATCAGGGTGTTTTTACAGGTAGTGCACAGGGAGCTCCGCACCCATGCCGAAATCCTGTAGAGGCAATGGGGGTGAGGCTTCGCAGTTGATGATGCGGGAGAAGTTCGGAAAGATCCCCTCTCGGGCCAGGCGCTCTTGGGGGGCATCGGTGAGAAGGGTGTCGATCTGCTCCCAGTAAGCTAAGTGCTGGGGTGCGGTGGCTCCGATTTTAGAGGAGTCAAGGCACAGAAGGACACGGTTGGAGCGGTCCATGGCAACGCGTTGTTGATCCACGATGGCTTCTTGGGAGTTCCAAACCCCTCCAGCGTTGGCGGCCTCTGCGGAGAGAAAGGCGATATCGAATTTCCAGAGGCCCAGGCTTTGACGGGCGGTCTCACCCAGGAGGACAGATTGACGGGCGAAGATTTGACCACCGGTCAGATAGACGCTGAGTCCCTCGACGCCAGCCAGCAATTCGCCGATCGGGAGGTTCGGTGTGACAATCGTGGCCGGCATGGGCGGAGATTCCCGAAGAAGTTCCGCCATGGCAAAAATTGTGGTGCCGGAATCAAGAAAGTAGGTTCCGCCAGGCTGAATGAAGCGTGCAGCGGCTTTGGCTACGCGTTTTTTGGGGCGCCCACCCAGCGAGCGACGATCATTAAATGAGGGGAACCGCTCATTGAATTCAGCCAATGCCCCGCCATGTGTGCGGGTCACAATATTCCGCTTGGCAAGTTCCGAAAGATCCCTGCGGGCCGTGGCTTCGGAGACGTTCAGACGATCGCACAACTCCCTTAATGGAAGGTAGCGGTGGGTCTCGATAAGTTTGGCCAACTTTTCTCGCCGCGCCTCAACGATATGCAGGGGAACTCGCATGCTGTTGTCTGGATCATGCGCAAGAAATGATCGGTTGCAATCATTTTAAGCATGGCAACCCGCTGAGATGGCAGGTTTTTTGTTGTCTGGAAGGGGGATTCCTTCTAAAGAAACGGGTTTTGAAATTTCAATCCGCCAATTCCCTGATGAACCAATATACTAACCCAACCACGCTGATAAACCCCGTTTTCATGGCTGCTAAGGAGGAAGTAAAATGACTGATCCCTGCAAAACATACTTGGCTATTGATTTGGGAGCCTCCAGCGGTCGCGTGATGGCTGGTCGCTACCAGGGAAGAAAACTGACCATCGAAGAGGTGCATCGCTTCCCCAATAGCGGGGTCGAGACCGGGGATGGTTGGCATTGGGATTTTGAAGGGTTGTTTCAGAGTATTGTTGAAGGGCTAGGAATGGCAGCGAAGCGGTATGGCTCAGAGGTGGTATCTGTGGCAGTGGATACGTGGGGCGTTGATTACGGCTTGATCGATGAGGATGGAAATCTGGCCGGCCAGCCATGGATGTATCGCGACGAACGAACGAATGGAATGATCGATGAGGCGGATCGCGTGGTCGGGAAGAAGGCGTTGTGGGAACGCACAGGGATTCAGCCGATGTTTTTCAACACAGTGTTCCAGTTGATGGCTGAGAACCGCAAGAGTCCTGAGGCTTTGGAAAAAGCGACCACCCTATTGTTCATGCCTGATCTTTTGAATTTCCGTCTTAGCGGGGTGAGGGCCATAGAGCGCACGATTGCGAGCACCTCAGGCTTGTTGCGCGCCGGCACGGCGGAGTGGGATGTCGACTTGGCAGAAAAACTGGGGATTCCTTCGAGGGTGCTTGCTCCGGTGACTGAGCCGTGTGTTGTCTTGGGGCCTTTATCAGAGGAGATCGCATCTCAGACCAGCTTGTCTGGAGTAATGGTCTCCACATGCGGCAGCCACGACACGGCATCGGCAGTAGCTGGTGTCCCGGCATCCGCCCCGAACCCCTTGTTTCTAAGCTCGGGCACGTGGTCCTTGCTAGGGCGAGAGCTCGATGCTGCTGACGTCTCTGTTGGCGCGATGGAGGCGAGTTTTTCCAATGAACAAGGCCTCAACGGGACAACGAGATTTTTGAAAAACATCTCCGGCATGTGGTTGCTCCAAGAATGCAAGCGGGTGTGGGATGAGGCTGGTAGCGGCATGGATTATAGCGCGATGGTCGATGCTGCGCGGGGTGCTGAGTGCGTGGCATGGATCGACCCGGATGCCGCGGAGTTCGCCAGGTCGTGCGACATGCCGGAGGTGATCGGCGCATGGATTAAAAAATCAGGCCAACGGCGCCCGACCTCGCAGGCACAGCTTGTACGGACGATCCTTGAGAGCTTGGCATTGAAATACCGAAAAACTCTCGAGGGGTTGAAAGCGTTGCAGTCCGGGCTTCCGGATACGTTGCACGTCGTCGGAGGCGGATGCCGTAATAGCTTGCTGAATCAGATGACCGCCGACGCCACAGGCTTGCGTGTGGTCGCCGGGCCGGTTGAGGCCACGGCATGTGGCAATGTGATCGCTCAAATGCTTGCCCGAGGCGACATTTCATCACTGGCCGAGGGGCGAAGCATCCTTGCAGAATCATTCGATCCCGAGATCTTCGAGCCAACGGATCCCGCGCCTTGGGATGCCAAGGCCAAGGCCTTCGATCAACTCGTCAAATAACCTCCACGCTCTGGCTTGACCTCGCCAGCGGCACCGGTCGGAGGAAGAACCCATGTCGCCACTCCATTTTGTGCTTCCAGTTTTTTTGGTGATTGGGGCCGGCTACTTGTTGCGGAGGTTTGGGATTTTCACCGAGGAAGGGGATCGTTCCTTGCTCGCAGTGTTGGTGAAGCTCTTCCTGCCGTGCCTTGCTCTCGATGTGATCGTGGGCAACGAAGCACTTTCAAGGCCCTCCAACTGGCTTGGGCCGCCGGTCGCAGGGTTTGTTGTGGCTGCACTCGGCTATGGGGTTTGTTACGCTGCCGGGCGGTTAGTGTTTCGGGACAGTGGCAAGGTGCGCACTTTTTCAGCAGTCGCTGGATTGCAAAACTACTCTTACATCCCCCTGCCACTCTGCCAGGGAATGTTCGACCGCGAGGTGGTTGGCGTTTTGTTTGTTTTCAATCTCGGGGTGGACATTGCGATGTGGACGATTGGCGTCGGGATTCTCTCCGGAGGAAAGTCGGGCAATCGCTGGCTATCCAGCCTGCTTAATCCACCTTTGGTTGCTGTGATTGCAGCTCTTGCGCTGAATTATATTGGCATCAATAAGTTCACTCCGAATGCGATGGGGCAGGCAGTTCACATGCTGGGGCTGTGCGCCGTTCCGGTCGGCTTGATTCTTACCGGCGCCGTTTTAGCCGATCACATCAAGCCAGGATTGCTGAGAAGCGGTTGGGAAGTGATTTCTCTTGGTGTAGTCCTGCGTCTGCTTGTGCTCCCCGCAGGAATCCTGGCCGGAGCAGTATGGTTGCCTCTGGATCCGGCATTGAAAAAAGTACTCGTGATCCAATCCGCAATGCCAGCAGCAGTCTTTCCCATCGTGCTGGCTAAGCTCCACGGAGGCGATATGCCAGTTGCTCTTCGCGTGGTCCTCGGAACCTCCCTCCCTGCCCTCGCCACAATCCCGCTGTGGATCGATTGGGCGCTGCGATTAATTCGGTAATTTTAAAAACGAAACATTTTCTTCTATTAATAATCGCACTCTATATTCGCCAAGCAGATCGTGATCCAAATTGGCATATCAGTGGGTGTGAATATCAAGATCAGGAAGCGCAAGGTCGCAAACATCTTTCTCGACAACCTCCTTGGTCCAATCGATAAGATGAAAGAAGTTCGATAAACACGATTAAAATTTAGGAACTGAAACGAAATCGCACCATATCTCAATTCGCCTTATGAACACCCCTCTTAACACGCTGTGGATTTCCATTTTTGTTTTGACTGCGACTCTTGTGTCGCCTCCCGAGGCCATCGCTTTTGGAGGGGCCCCAGGGGGACCGTTCAGCAATGGGTCCTACTTTTCAAATGAAGGCACATTTTCTGCAGTGATCCGAGGTGAAAATCTTGCTGGAGTTCTTCAATTTAGCACAACAGGTGGAGCTGGGCCTGTTCCTCTAGCCGGTCAGCAGGCCATAGGTCCATTTCAGACATACGATGTGGCGGTTGACGCTCTTGGTGGGTTGGGGTCAACTGGCGTGGCTACGATTTATTACGATGGGGATACTTTTGCAGGTAATTCTCAAGGTGCTTACAACCCGGCGGCTTCGACGATAGCGGTCAATTTCCAAGCAAATATAGCAGGTCAGGGTCAGCAAGACGTGCAGATTCTGCAGGCGGTTATAGATCCCGCGACCGGTCTACCGCATGCCTACCAAGCCACGCGCAGGTATCTCTACTTTGACTCCGTTTACTTTAATGGATTCGCCGAATGCGAGGCGTCCGATGCCTTTCCGAATCAGAAATTCGCAGGCTCCGGCGAGGCAGAACTTCAATTTCTCGATTTCAGTTCAGGCACACCGGCCCTAGTGGCGCAGCGGCTTTCCTTATCTGTCACCGGAGTGCGATTGTCGAATGTGGCAAGTTCTTTTGCCACCAGAAATGTGACTCCGCCTTCCGTGAACTCGCTTTCAGTGTTGCAGCAGTAAGCGTGCGGCATTGAGAAAGAAGCCTTCCAGCGCCATGCGGCATTCCACGAGGGCTTACACCTTGATTGAAGTCTTGGCGGTCATCGCTATCTTGGCGATCCTTGCGACGCTATTTTTCCCAGTGGTTCAGCGCATGATGCCGCGTGTGGAGCGTGTGCAATGCGCCAACAAGCTCCGGAACCTACACGCCGTCTTTGCGGGCTATGCCAGCGAGGGGTGGCCACAGTTGCCTGCCGGCGTGGCGTTAGGCTCGATGGCAGAGCAGAAGTGGTGGGCAGAGAAAACAAAAACCGACCACGGGTTGTCGGTTAAGGACTGGCAGTGTCCCACGATCTCCCGCGAAATGAAAAGTTTACCCGTGCGAGAGAGGCCTCTGATCCATTATTTACCCACTCCATTTAGTGGGGAACCCAATCGAGCCAATCGAGCCAATAAAAGCACGCTGATGCCGTGGGTCATCGAGATCGGGAACGCCCATGGTCAGGGAAATTTGATTCTCCGACAGGATGGGTCAATCAAAGGCTCCCGCGAATGACGCCCAACGACTCGATTATATCGGGGATCGCTTGCGGTTTGTGGAAATTGCTTTGTGCGCGAGAAAGGCGTCATTGTGATTTCCAGAGCATGCTGCTGCGGATGGCAGTTTTTGCGTGCTGCTGCACCTGCAATCTCTCCCTGGAAGCAGCGCCCAAAAAAAACGTCGAACCGCCCGTGGAGCCCTCGATCGGAAAAAATGTAGAATTACGTATGGAGCGAGGGGCGGAGTGCCGGGTCGATCTCCAAGGAGTTGTCTTTCCTGGAAATCAGGCAGAGTTCAAAATAGTAGCCCCCCCTGCCTGCGGGGTGCTGACGCTTGCTGGGAGGTCTATGGACACCGCTAGCTACATTTACCGTCACGACGGAAAAGCGGTAGGGGAGGATTCATTTCGGTTCAAGCTCAAAACAGGGCCAACGAAAGCTTGGGGATATTATCATGCGCGCATAGAGGTTGTGGAGCCATTGAGCCGATTGCGGATCAACCATGATGAGCTGGAATTCGGAGAGGTTTTTCTCGGAGATACTGGCCAGCGGGATTTCGCCATTTCAAATGCGGGAGGCGGGCAGTTGATCGGTCGGGCGCAAACGGGTGCACCGTGGGCGCTGGAAGGAGATGAAGAGTTCTCCCTGGCGTCAGGCGCTGCGCGGCGAGTGCTTGTGGAATTCAGGCCAACTTCCGAAGGAGAAGTCAAAGGGGTTTTAGAAATCGAGGATGCTGTTGGCGCAGTGAACAGGGTGACGCTTACGGGTATTGGCCGATATAAAATCCAAGCGCCCCCGCGTGTCGATTTCCCTGCTGTGCCAGGGCCTGCTGAGATGGTTTTGCCGATAAGGAATCTCGTTGATAAGCCGCTGACCCTCACGCTTGATATTCCTGCCCCGCTAGAGTGCGATGAAAAGCAGATCGTTCTCCTGCCACTGGGTAGCTCGGCGATCCCCCTCCGCGTGCCCTCTCGGCACTATCTTGAGAAAAAAGTGACCGTCGGAATCATCTGCGATGGATCAACGTGCCCGGTGATGGTGAATCTCCCCCCTTCGCCGCCATTGCTGGAGTGGACGGCCGGTCCGTTGCGGGATTTGGGCGTGAAGGCCGTCGGAGCAACGCTCTCGCTGGAAGCAGAGCTGCGCAATGCAAGCCCCCAAGAAGCGAGGGTTGCCTTGCGTTTAGAGGGGGAAGGGATGTCATTGGAGGGGCTGCCACTCCGGGAGATCATTATTCCAGCTACAGAGACACGAAAGATTAAGTTGCTCTGGCAATTGCCTCGGCTCATCGGGGCTGCACGGGCGGCGCTTGTTGCTACGGCTGGTGGTCTCGATCAATCGCTCTCTTGGCAAGTTGTGCTTGAGCCAGCACCCTTGGTCGAGGGGCCAGCCCCAGTGCAGCCTGTTGTGGAAACTGTGCCTCCTTCAGCTTCAACCCACAAAGGGCTTGATATCAGAATGCTTTCTGAAAAGGAGAAGGCTGCACTGAATCGCTTCTTCCCCCGTGACATCTCCTACCGACTGGAAGCCGAGTGGCGTTCTGCCACCGCGATTATTTCTTGGGAGCTTTCCAAGGGGATCGCAGGCGAGAGAGTTCAAATCGAACGCCTCGTGGCGAGGAGACCTGATATGTTTGGTGCCAACCCGCTCGAGAAACGACTGCAACTTCCTGGTGAATTGCCGGCACCTTCCATTAAGTCAGAGTGGGTAAGGGTGCCTCCGGACGAGGCGCTGGTTCGACAAAGAGAGGATGGCCGCTGGGAGGCCCGTGTGACAGGTCTTGAAGAGGGGTTCCATCGGCTTAAGTTACTTGTTCCCGAATCGCAGACTAAAAGTGTCCATGGGCATGACTTCGTAGTCGAAGTGGGGAAGATCCCGCATTCCTCTGCTCGAACATGGAGTCTTATTTCCGTAGTGCTTGTGCTCCTGATTTACTTGTTGAGAAAAATAATCCGCATCAACCCGTAACTTCTCGCTTTCTTGGGGCTGGAGGCGAGGAGAGGAGAGGAGAGCTTTCCGCAGAGGAAAAAGTTAAAATCTTTTTAGACAGAAATGAGCGCGATCTTCAGGCGTGAAAAATGCTAAAATGAGCAGTGCCAGATGATTTTTCTGCATGCGATCATTTTATTTAGAAGATGCCAGAAAGCTAATAGGTGGATGTTTCTCCAATGGCCAATGGTGGCACGTTCGATACTTGCAATCACAATTCCAATACAAGCGCACAAATTTTGAAAAAAAACTTTTTTCCCATGAACAATCGTTCAATCTAAACTGTCTGAGAAGCGTATGAATTTCTCCTTTAGACCCCAGAGACTCCCTATAATCGATTTGCAGGCTCTTCTCCTGCCTTTGATTGAATGGGCTAGGTCTTTCCATGCCCACGAGGATTTGGATGCAGTATTTGGAATAACGCATGCTAGTGCCTCATCTAGCCGCATCCTGCAGGCGTTTTCGAGAGCAGATTTTTCGGTGCTACCGCCAGTTACTTTCCTGCCAGCCGCTGACATGCCTGGCCTCTGGGGCGGCTATAGTCGCGACTTGAAGCGCATTTTCATATC
>CALAPX010000250.1 GCA_937888355.1 uncultured Spartobacteria bacterium | reverse complement strand
AATGTGGTCGCCGATGCGGTTTTCATCCACATAGGTATAGGTCTGGGCTTTTCCAGTGAAGCCTTCAGCTATTTTGAATGCCTCAAGGATTGAACAGGAATTTGCCTTGCCGCCTCCGAGATTATAGACCTCGCCTTGGCGAGGCGCGGCGACAAATGCCGCCATGAACCGGGCGACATCGAGCGAGTGGATATTGTCTCGGACCTGCTTGCCCTTGTAGCCAAACACGCGGTATTCGCGGCCTTCGAGATTGCACTTCACGAGGTAGCTCAGGAAGCCGTGGAGCTCGACGCCAGAGTGGTTCGGCCCCGTGAGACATCCTCCGCGCAAGCAGCAGGTGGGCATCCCAAAGTAGCGCCCGTACTCCTGCACCATGACATCCGCCGCGACCTTCGAGGCCCCAAAAAGCGAGTGTTTGCTTTGATCGATCGTAAATGTTTCAGGAATTCCATGCTCGTAGGCCGCATCGGCATAATCCCACCGCGTCTCGAGCTCACGAAGCGTGATCGAATTCGGTGCATCACCGTACACTTTGTTCGTGCTCATATGGACGAAGGGACTCTCCGGACAAGCCTGCCGTGCCGCTTCGAGGAGGTTCAGCGTGCCGACGGCATTGGTGTCGAAATCATCAAAGGGGATCGCTGCTGCACGGTCGTGCGAGGGTTGGGCAGCGGTATGGACGATCACAGCAGGGCGGATTGTTTTCACCAACTCCAAGACGCCAGCGCGGTCGCGGATATCGACCTCATGGTGCACAAAACCATTCAGCGAGTCAGCCAACCTCTTTTGATTCCAACGCGTATCGCCTTGCGGGCCGAAAAAGACCGCGCGCTGGTTGTTGTCCACCCCGTGAACCGCATAGCCGAGTTCGTTGGCGAAATACACACACACTTCAGAACCGATCAAGCCCGACGATCCGGTAACGAGGATTGTTTTTTTCATAAATTTTAAAAAAGGCTCTCCAGCCGCATGAGAAGCCACTCTACGCAGAATTTAAAACTTTCCCGCCAATGCCCTGATCAACGGAAGTGCTCGCCCGATGAAGCGATACCAACTTGCAACTTGATTCGCTCGTGCGCGCTGGAAGCCTCCCCCTTTTTTGCTATCGTCATCTACTGCCTCCCCCAACTCACGGAGGAGGCCTTGACCGCTTGCCAAGTGCGGATCGATTCGATCTCGAAGATACCCGCTCGCCAACTTTCGCAGACTGGTTTCAGCAATAAAGTGCTCTCGGCGATTTTCAGGGACGACCACCTGCTTCAACGCACCCATTCCTCGCAACCAACGGATTCCCTCACTGGCAGACCCCCGACTGATGCCAAGGAATGCAGTGACTTCATTAAGTGACAGCGGAGCTTCTGAACTGTAAAAAAGCCCAAATATTTCACCCACCGACCTTGGAAGGGAGAGTGCCGCTGCGGCATTAATGAAGAGGTCAATAGAACGCTGCTGAAAAGAACTCAGCGCATGATCTAGCTTGTCTCCCTCGCCGTTCAAGCTTTGCTCTACGACATCTAAAGACATGCTACCGCCTTTGGTAAATCGGCGGGAATTTACCTGAGCCTGTGAAGAAATGGCATTTCCCATGAATCGCAAAAACCGGGGGAATCGAACTCGAAGCATCCACACGCTTCATAGTTTGTTCAAGTTTTTTTGAACATTTTTTGCGCCTCCCATCGCACAACAAGCACAAGTGGCACAGCAGTTGCTACACATCGGTCAGAAATCTGCTCTATTTTCTCATGAATCCTCTTCTCGCCATCAGTGCCGCCCGGGTCGGCAGCAATATCCTAAGCAACCTTTCAAATAATATCGGAGCTTCCAAAAGCGCGCCTTCACCAGATGAGCTTAAGAAAGCCGCATTCGCACAGATGATCGCCAAAGCTGCCAGCACCCCACAGGCGAAACACTCCCGCGCCCTCGACGCCAAAGGCATCGCCAGCCGTTCCGATGCCGAAGCCTCTCTCAACCAGATGGCGCAAAAAATCCTCCAATCTCCCGAAGTCTCCAAATCTCTGACCGGGCGCGCTGATGCGTTCGAACTCAAATTCCTACCAGATGGAAATGTGGCCGTGAAAAAAGCCGATGGCTCGGAAGAAGTCTTCACACTCGATGGGAAATTGAAGGAGACAGCAAAAGAAGCCGTCGCCATCATCGAAAGCGTCAAGATCGCCTACCCCCAACCCGGCTCGACGGCGAATGCAAGCGACGCCGGTGGGGCTCTCCGCATCGTTCCGGGCGGGCGGGCCAGCCTCTTGGCTTGATCCCCGCTTCCCCCTTCCCCCCCCAAAAAAACTCCCAGCAAGCGGAATCTCTCCATTGCGGCAACTGCTCCCACCAACGCCGCTAATCATCGGCAAGATTTTCCTCCCGTGCCGTCGCATTGGCATCTTCTGCCATCCAAGCGGTCTCGCAAGCCGCTCAAACCATCCATTCTCACACGATGATGAAGCTGGCACACTCCATGCTCTGAATAACAATTATGGAATTGGTCGCCTCACTCTTTAAAAGCGATAATTACACGGCGGTGAAGAAAATGATGGACGTGACGGCTCTTCGTCACGATGCCATTGCCAGTAATATCGCCAACGTTTCTACCCCTGGATACAAACGCGTTGACCTCGCTAGGTCCTTCGAAGAGGAACTCAGCAATACTATCGGCGACCGTGAATCTTCGCGCATCTCCGCTCTGCAACCCCGCCTTGAGACAGACTCCCTCTCCCCATCCACCAGAGCGGATGGCAACAATGTCCAAATCGACAGCGAACTCCTCGCCATGACGAAAAACACCACAAATTTCGATGTGCTGACCGACTTTGCCAGTGGGTCCCTGAAACAACTTCGCCACGCTATCACCGGCCGCTCGGTCTAACCCCCTCCTCGCTGATCAATGAATATTCTTCCTGCAAGCACGATTACCGCAAGCGCTCTAGACGCAGAGAAAATGCGCGTCGAAATCACTTCGGAAAACATCGCCAACGCCCACACAACAAAAGGGCCGGATGGCAAACCCTATCAACGCCGTATCGTTGCCTTTGAATCCGTCCTCGATGCCGCCACTGGCAATAATCTCCAAGGCGTTAAAATTTCGGATATCAAAATCGACCCGACCAAAGGCGAAGTTATTTTCAACCCTGAACATCCTCATGCTGATGAAAATGGCAACGTGGAAATGCCTAACGTCAACCTCCCTTTTGAAATGATTGACATGGTTACTGCCACTCGCTCCTACGAGGCCAATCTCGCTGTCGTCCGCAATGCCAAGCAAATGGCCACCCAAGCACTCACCATCGGACGCTAACCAACCACTCTAATTAACATCTGCCGAACCGTTAACCGCCCCGAAAACTCATGATTCCCATCGACTCTGTTTCCGCCAATCTCTCCAGCATGCAAGCTCCGCTGACCATGCGCAATTTTCAACCCGATATTGAGCGCCCGAATGCGATTCGTGAAGCTGGCCTCTCTTCGGGCGGAACACAAATCCCTGGACCAGATCCATTTGGATCAATGATGAAAAAATTCGTCAACGATGTGGACGGAAAAATGAAAACTGCGGCCACCGAGAAATCCAGAATCCTTTCGGGAGAATCTACAAATCTCCACCAAGCGATGATTGCCAGCCAAGAGTCCAGTGTTGCATTCACGTTGATGGTCGAACTCCGCAACAAACTTGTGGAAAGCTACCAAGAGCTCATGCGCTCCCAAGTTTAATTAAGCACCCCCGCTGACGTCTTACCCAATTTACTTTATAAAGGATGACTTCATTCTTCCAACAAATCGCCAAAATCTGGAGTGAACTTGGCAATAGCCAGCGCATCATTGTTGCCGCCTCCACAGCTGGCGTCATTCTCGGCGTCGGTGGCCTTCTCTATTGGTCCCAAAAGCCCGATATGAAACTCCTCTATGGTAAACTCGGAGAAAAGGAGGCCAGTGAAGTTGTCCAAGTTCTTGAGGAACAAAACATCCCCTTCCAACTTGGCGGCGGCGGCACCTCGATCTACGTCCCCTCAAAGGATGTCTATCGACTCCGCATGGATCTCGCCTCAAAGGGTCTCCCTAACACAGATGGTGTCGGCTTTGAGATCTTCGATCGCAGCAATTTCGGCATCAGTGACTTTGTTCAACGCACCAATTACACACGAGCCCTTCAAGGCGAACTAAGCCGCACCGTCGCCCAAATGAAAGGCGTTCAAGCTGCCCGCGTCATGGTCGTCATGCCAGAAAGCCGCCTCCTTGTGCGGACAAACGACTCGCGTCCTACCGCCTCTGTCTTTATCGATACCGGATCCCAAACCCTCGATGCCGCAGCTGTTAACTCCATCAGATCCCTGGTAGCCAATTCCGTTGAGGGGCTGAAAGTTGACGATGTCGCTGTCATTGACAATTCCGGCAATGTCCTCTCTGAGGAACTCAAGTCCGACCCCCAGCTGGGTAACGCCGCCAGTATCGTGAAATACCGCCAGCAGGTGGAGGATTACTTGACCGCCAAAGTCGAAACCATGCTCGCCAAGGTCCTTGGGCCTGGAAATTCAGTGGTTCGTGTCTCAGCATCCATCAACACCGAGCTTGCTACCACCATGGAAGAGAAATTTGATCCAGAAGGCCAAGTTCCTCGTCAAGAAATACTTGTAGAAGACAATTCAGCCACTTCGGAGACAAACCCCGATGCAGCACAAGGAGCTGGCGTCGCTGCAAATGTCCCTGCTGAGCAACCACAAAATGAGCAAGCACCTACCAAGACAAGTAATACAAATCGTACCTCGAAGAGCCAGAGTTATGAAATCAACAAAACCTTAACAAATGTTACCAAAAATCCCGGCGACATCACCCGTCTGTCTGCTGCTGTTTTTGTTGCTGAGCGCTCATCCGAGTCCGGCGAGGCTCAACCGCGCACCCAAGAACAACTGGACGAGTTGCGCAACATGGTTGTGAATGCCCTCGGCATTGAAATCCCTAAAGGCAAGACTACCGACTCCTATGTTTCTATCAAGGAAGTTGCCTTTCCCGGCACCGTTACTACAGCTGGCATGCCACTCACAGATCAGATCGGTGGTTATGTGGAACTGATCCGTCCCATTGCTGCCCTACTCATCGCCGCGATCGTATTTGCTATCTTTTTCTTCATGCTCCGGCGCGCCAAGCCTGAAGAAGTTTCCTTTGAGCTTGTTGATGATATGGCAACAGAAAATACCAAAACCGCGCTTCTTGGAGGTGAAACTGATAAAGATCCCGACGAGGTCGATATGTCCTTCCTCCCAGCGACAAAAAGCCTAAAAGTCTCACCTGAGCTGCTCAATAACCTCATCCGACAAAAACCGGAAAATGTTGGTGCCACTCTCCGCGATTGGCTCATCAAAAAAACTGACTCCTGATTTATGCCCACCGTCGAATACGAATCGATGAACAAAGCGCAGAAACTCGCTGCGTTTTATATTATTGTCGGACCGGAACTTGCTCCGCAACTCATGAAGCAACTCCGCGACCAGGAACTCGAAAACGTGGCTCGTGAAATGGCTTCCATGGATATCGTGGATTTCAAGTTACAGGAAAAAATCATCGAAGAATTTTGCGGTCTTATCGGTGAAGGTCTGTCGAGTTCTCTCGGCGGCATGTCCTTTGTCCAGAAGACACTGGAGGCTGCTATGGGTCCACAAGCTGCCTCCAGCATTCTCCTTCGCGCTCTTCCCGCCAGTGACTCGATCGATGCCGTCCGCGAACTCAGCCAGATGGATTCTCGCCAAATCTTCAACATCATCAAAAACGAGCAACCCCAGACAGTGGCATTTATCATGTCCTACTTGGACTCAAAGCAAGTCTCTCAAATCATTCCACTTTTCACCCCCCAAGAGCGTGAAGAGATCGTTGAGCGACTTGGCTCTATGGACTCCATTTCAAGCGATCTTATCAATAAAGTTCTGAAAAGCCTTGGCAGGCACTTTGCCTCCGGCCCGCAGCGCTACTCCATGGATCGCCGTGGAGGTGTACAAGCAGCGGCCACCCTTCTCAATTCCCTGGAAAAGGAACTCAGCAAAAACCTTCTCGCTCAAATCGAGGAACGAAACGCAGACCTTGGCCTGGCAATCCGCAACAAGCTGTTCAACTTCGAGGACATCGACCGCCTCAGCCTGCCCCACATTCAACGCCTTCTACGCGATGTGGAAACTCAAGAACTTGCCATCGCCCTCAAAAGCGCCCCCGAACCCGTTAAACAAGCAATCTTTGGGGGCATGTCAAAACGCGCCATCGAATCCCTCAAGGAGGAAATGGAAATTCAAACGAGCGTTAAGAAAAAGGATATCGTTGGTGCACAAGATCGTATCATCCAACAAATCCTGCAGCTCAATGAAGCGGGTGAAATCGACATCTCGCCGGAGGACGAGTAGTGACCATGGCGTCAGGCGTTTTGGATTTTCATTCAGTTCCGGCTTCTGTCGTGATTGTCGATGAAATCCCGCCCTTGCCTGACACGCGGGTCACCGTCGAGGAACTTGAAACGGCTTGCGATACTGCCTACAAGCGTGGGGTGGAGGAGACAAACACCCTTCTTACAGCGCAAATCCTAGCCCAACGCGCTGAAGTCGCTCAACTTCAAGACACTCTATTCAAGTCTCTCGCAAAACAGGCCGAATCTCTTGTTCATCAAATTTCCGAGCCGCTTCCTGATCTCATCATGGAAATTGCGCGACGTGTGCTTGCCAACCACGCGCCGGATGCAGAAACCATTCGTTCCGTGGTTACGCAAACCCTCGCTGAGATTGCTCCCAACTCAACAGAGGTGGAGGTCTGGTTGAGCCCTATGGACCTTTCTTTAGTTGAAGGGATTGCAAAGGATTTTGATCAAAAATATCCTGGTATCATTATTACTGCG
>CALAPX010000249.1 GCA_937888355.1 uncultured Spartobacteria bacterium | reverse complement strand
CCCCAATTTGGATGATGTCCGAGAAATTCCCTTCTTTTGGGAGAGCATAGGCAGCCGAGGCGAGGGTGCGGATGTCCTCTTGTGAAATGGTGGCAAGGGAGTCATTGAAGTCTATCTCGCCAGAACGCGTCATGCCTTTAAACGTGCGCAACCCTGAGTCAGGAATTGATTTAGCCACAGTCTCGAGCGAGGTGGTTCCACCTTCAAGAGCGTCGATGGCGCGCGTGGCGGACTCGGCAAGTTTCTGCAAGGCTTCCACCCGGGCTTTTCCTTTGAGAGGTTCCCCTACAGGCAGCGAAAATTCGGCAACCAAGATATCACGTGTCTCATTGGACTGCAGAGAGGCTTGATTTTCTTTGTGAAAAAAAGAGATCTCATCAGCGGATATTTCAATCCCTTTGCCGGCCAGATCGCGATCGAACCTGATGTAATTGGCGGTGATGGGTTGGAATATCTTGGCGGCGTTGGCTATCTCATTTTCACCCACGGCTGCTGGGGATGTCACGATGAGTGAGAGTCTTTCCACGCGAAGGCTGTCACGCATGACCTCCTCAAGTTGACGTTCGTTGAAGCCACGGGGAGCCAATTGTTCGGAGACGAATTGGCTGTATTTGATTGGGTCGAATTGCCCACTTGTTTGGAAGACCTGCAAAGACTTGATGCTGTCAGCAACCTGGTTGTCGGTGGGATCGACTCCGAGTGTGTCCGCCTCGTGGCGTAGAACGAGGAGGTTCCAAACGTAATCATTGAGTGCTTGATCGGGATCCGATGCTGTCCCGCCCAGTTTTTGGAGCAGGTCGTATTGGCCCAAGGCCATGGTGAGTTGGTAATTTTTGATCTGCCTGTCGATCGACAACTGAGTCAGATTCTTGCCGTAAATAGTCGGGTTGCGGACGTTGGCCAGTTCATCAAGTTGGGTGGTGTTGTATAGAAAGGCAAATGCAACAATGGTCAGGAATGCGACTACCAGCATAAAGCCGCGTTGATTTTTTCTTAGAAATTGGATCATGATAATTGATGAAAGGGTTGCCCGAGGAGGCAGAAAGGACTACAGAGTGCCGCCCATGATTGCAAGTTTGCCCCGTGTCTTTTGGAGAGAGGTTTTTATCACTTGCACTCCCTTCCGATGAGTGGGTCAGCCTCCACAATCAAGCCCCCGGTAGTGCTGACAATTGCAGGTTCTGACAATTCCTGCGGAGCAGGCGCGCAGGCGGATTTGAAGACAATCACAGCACTCGGAGGGTATGGGCAAACGGCTGTCACGTGCCTGGTGGCCGAGGTGCCAGGGAGGGTTGAGGCGATTCAAGTCGCACGTCCCGGGTTGGTTTCCCAACAAGTTAGGCTGAGCTTCGACACATTTCCCGTGAAAGCAGTGAAAACCGGGATGCTTTTTTCAACGGCAATCATCTCTGCAGTGGTTGATGTTTTGTCTGAGATCGCTCGTGGAGTGCCCTTGGTGGTCGATCCGGTGATGGTGGCCTCCAGCGGAGATTCATTGTTAAAACCCGGAGCAATCACAGCCTATCGCAAGCGCTTGTTTCCGCTTGCCACATTGGTTACTCCGAACTTGGACGAGTTGAGGATTCTTTCGGGCATGGCATGCCGCGATCTTGATGGGATGAGGAAAGCTGGAACAATGCTTGTGGAAACATATGGGTGTGCGTTTTTGTTGAAGGGAGGGCATCTAAAAAGTCGCTTGGCCACCGACCTGTTGGTTACGCAAAATGGAATCGAGGATTTTTCTGCGCCATTTTGCCAAGGAATCGATGCCCATGGGACCGGATGCACCTACTCCGCAGCGATTGCCACGGAATTGGCGAAGGGAAAGGGGTTGTCGGAGGCTGTCGGAATCGCCAAGCGGTATATCACGGCAGCAATCCAAGGGAGTCTGCGGTGGGGATCAACGACAGCGATGGACCATCGGGTAAGTCTTTAAGCCCGGTTGATTCTTTCAGGAGCGGGGAGGTTTCGCAATTAGAACAGCCCAACCTGCAATGAGGAGCAGGCCGCCGATCGGGGTAATAGCGCCGAGCCAGCGAATATTCGTTATGGCAAGGACATATAGGGTTCCTGAAAAAATAAGGATTCCGGAGGTCCAAAGGCTGAAGACAAGGGGGCTTTTTCCTGCAACCCAAAGTCCGGCTATCGAGTGGGTGAGGTGGTAGAAGACGGCTGTTTGCCAGATGGAAGCAGTATCGTTTGCTTCAAGAACAGATTTCAGCATGTGGGCGCCAAACGCTCCCATGGCAACAGCAAGAAATCCTAGGATCGATGAGATGCGAATCGGGGTCATGATTGGCACGATGGCACGCGCATTATTTGACCGCAATCCTTCAGCCTAGGAGAGGGTGGGCGAATTTGATCCAGAAGAAGTACATGGCAAAGGCTGTTTGAAGGACAATGGCCCCTTGGCTCCAAAGGCGCATGGTGTTGCCAGGGTGAAGATTGCA
>CALAPX010000248.1 GCA_937888355.1 uncultured Spartobacteria bacterium | reverse complement strand
GTACCAGGTAGGTGATGGTTGAGTCCGATTGAATCGAATCAAGAAATGTAATAAACGATTCTTCTTCAGTGTAACCTGCGCAGACAACAGCTATGAATTTGATGGGGGGATTGGCTGGAATGTTCTGGTGTGGCATGAATGTGCGGGTTCGACCTGCGAGCTGCACCAACGCGCAGAGAATGCGATTAATTCTGACATGGTTTGAATTTCAAGTTTTTGTTTAATGTGCTCGCGATGTGAATCCACGGTTTTCGGGCTCATATTGAGTCTTTGAGCGATGTTTGTGGTCGGGATCCCCTCTGCAAAAAGTTGGAAGACCTCGAATTCTTTTGGGCTGAGAGCATCAACGCCGTTGCGACGACCCTTCGATTGGAGGGAGACATATTCCATAATCTGGGTGGAAATGAGTGGGCTTACAAAAATGCCTCCTGCAAGCACAGTGCGAATGGCGGTCATGATGTTTACGCTTGAATCGCTTTTCATGACATATCCACGGGCACCAACTTCGAGGGCTCTCCGTGCGTAGGTGAGCTCCGAGTGCATTGAAAAAATCAAGGTTGGAATGTGCGGGCAGCGCGCCTTGAGATCCTGAACGAGTTCAAATCCACTTCGGCCTGGAAGTGAGATATCCGAGATCAGAAGGTCCGGTTTTGTCTTGATTGCGATGTTCAGTGCATCAGAAATATTTGATGACATACCGCTTATATAGATATCGATCTCAGCATCAAGGATCGATCTGAGGCCTAAAGCCGTCAGCGGGTGGTCTTCAACGATTTGGATTTTATACTTGGTTTTTGGAGGGCATTGCATGGTGATAAAGGTTTTGGTATGGGCAATGAACAAAGGAGGCGCGCTCCTTGGGTGTTAGGCCGGGGAGAGATTGAGACGTGTGCGTTCAGGATCGCTGCTCGGTATTGGATGATTTTTTGGCCCATCCCATGGCCATTGGCCGAAAGAGTGAGGGTCACCGGGATTCCAGATCCGTTGTCATCCACCTTAAGGCGAACTGTCTTTGCATTGATAGAGATGCGGATATCAATAGCGGTTGCTTTGCCGTGGCGGATGGCGTTGTGCAAGGCCTCTTGGGCGATGCGGAAGAGGTTGAGCGCAGTTTCCTGAGAAAATAGGAGTTTCCTGCCGCGCCAATGAAGGCGGCATTGGATGGCATGGAGGGTGGAAGTATTTTGGGCGAGTTCGCGAAGCGAAGTGTAGAGGTCGCCGTCTTCGAGTACGAAGGGAGCGAGGCCGCGTGCCAGGAGTCGTGTCTCACGCATGGCCCTGAGGGCGGCATCTTCGAGTTGGATAAGGCGCCGGCGAAGTGTGGCGTTGGTCTCGGGGTTGTTGGCCAATGCGGAAATGGCGAAGCGGAGACCGGCGAGTTCTTGGCAGATGCTGTCATGGAGATCATGCCCGATGCGGCGGTGTTCGCGTTCGCAGATGATGATCATGTCCCGCTCGAGTTGTTGTTTGCAAAGGTTCGCAAACGCAAGGCCATCACCCGCTGTATTCAATTGATTGATGCTCAGATTAAATTTTTCCTCTAAGGCGCCATTGAGAGTTTGAAGTTTGCGTGTTGAAAGCACGCTCTCTGAGACATCGTTAATCTGGCAAAGGATGCTTAAGGAATTTGCCGAATCGTCTCGCAGGGAAGAAAGATAGCAGTCGCACCAGGAGACCACGTCGAAGCGAGACTGAATACGACAGCGAAGGTGAGAACTGGTTTCGCGCCCGCAGCGGAGATTTTCATAATACTCACAGAAAAGGGTGCGATCCTCTGGGTGGATCAGCGGCAAGGGATTATCAAATCTTTGTTGAGCCTCATGCTGGGTCCAACCAAAAAGACTTTCTGCCATATCGTTCCATGAGAGTAAATTTCTGGAGTTATCCCACTCGATGATAGCGAGCGGGGAATTGTTCAAGTGGTAGAGCAGGCGTTTGTGGGCCTCGCCAATTGAGTGTTCATGAATATGTCGCTCTGTGGCATCGCGGATAGTCGCGATAATGGCATCGAAGTGCGTAATGCCGTCCGTCTCACTGGAAGCACGAACCTCGTAAATGCGTGTTCTGTTATTTATTACAACCTTTGCGCATCCGAAGTGGGAAACTCCTGTGGAGCATGTTTGCTCAAGGATATCCTTCCAAAAGTTGTCATAACCTAGGCGGTGGCAATTGTCATGAATATTTACACCAAGGTGCTCTCCGAAGGGTAAATCAAACCACTCAGCGGCGAGGGAGTTCGAATAGAGGAGGGTCCCATCCTTGGCGATTCGTAACACCGCATCGGGAGACTGGTCGGCAAGGATTGTGAAAAGGTGGGCAACATCTGGAGTTCTGTGAGGAGCGTGTGCGGGGGGGGGAAGAGGTAAACTCGTCATTCAGTTGAAGCTTCTGTATGAGCGGCTGGGTGTCTAAAAAAGGTGTTGATTGGATATTATTCATACGCACAAAAACTAACCGGTAATAGACGCAATATCGTATTATTAAACCCTAAGTTGGGTGTCCAATAAAAAGCCCATCAAAATGCTGTTTGCAACCCACGGCGCATTTCTCCAGGCAACTCAGCGGAAGTCATCTCGAAAAACTGAGCCCGGAGGTGAGCGGCAAAACTTTCAATGGTATCGAAAGCTGTCTCGTCGTCATGCGAGTGGGTGCAAGTATACGAGCCGTTTGCATTAGGCAGCATGCGGCAGTTGTCATCCCAACCAAGAATCTCTTGGCGGTGAGTGAAATCGAGGGATGGGGTCGGATGCATGAAAAAGTCAACGCCTAGTGGTGAGGTTTTTTGCAGCAGAGCGCTAGCGGTGGCTGTGGCCACTGGACTGAGGTGATCTCCAAAAAGGGCAAATAGTGCGGAGGGGGATTGGATGCGGTGGTCAAGCCAGCGGTCTATCCACTGCTTCAGAGCTGGAGGTGGCCCGTCTCGGCCGGGTGTGGAAAGAATGACCAAATCAGCAAGTGCCGCGCTGGATGCGGCGAGATCGCATTCGGCGGCGTCTTCCAGTGATTCGATCCGCCAAGCGTTGATACGCACAGAGACGTCCGGCGGGATTTCCTGCCTGAGGATCTCGCAGGCCCGGAGGGCGCGTGCGGCAGAGACGAAAGTTTCGTAAACGACGACGATATGGAATTTGCGGTTGAGGCGGGCGGAGTTGGCGATGCCTGAGCATTGTTCGATGAGGTGGTCCATGAATGTGCTTTATTTCACTATGAGACGAAGAGCTCCATGGGGTGAGATCCCCACCAGAATGCAACCGTTGGGGTTTACCCCCCATGGCCGGTCTGCTGCTGGATCCTTAGATGTCTGGGCCTATGAACATGCAATCCTGTGCCACCACCATCGAGAAGCAACTCGAGTTGTTCGATATCGTTCCCGACCGTCCATTGCCCAATCCCGAGCCGATCGGTGCGTATTGCCACGAGTGCATGGAAGGGGAGGAAGATACTCTAGCATCGTGGTTGAGGCGCCAGTCCGAAGAGCAACTCAATGCAATCGTCGAATCACTCGCGCTTATCAATGGCGTCTCACGGCGATGAATGCAAGAACGGGACTGGCTGGGCGGGAGGGCGACTTCGAAACCCATGAGGTGACCGTGGTGCATCCGGTGGTACGCCCTGCTGGACGTGCCGAGCAAATTGTAACGGATCTCTTCGCTGAAGCGGACATCGAGGTAAACGGAACGCGACCATGCGACCTGCAAGTGCACGACGAGCGCTTTTTCCAGCGAGTGTTGAAGGACGGAACGCTGGGATTCGGGGAGAGTTATATGCTCGGGTGGTGGGATTGTGATGATCTTGAGGAGTTGTACTATCGTGCGATCCGGAGCGGGATCGAGCACAAGGTGCGACCAAATGCCGGAGCATTGATCGAGGTTGTCTTTGGTATGGTGTTGAACCTCCAGAGCAAGTCGCGCTCAAAGGTGGTGGCGAGGAGGCACTACGATCTCGGAAACGATTTTTTCGGGGCGATGCTCGATCCTGCGATGCAGTATTCCTGCGCGTATTTTCGAGGCACAGCAGATCTGGCCACCGCGCAGCAGATGAAGATGGAATTAATTTGTAAAAAGCTCGGACTCCAACCCGGAATGCGGTTGCTAGACATCGGGTGTGGTTGGGGAGGTCTTGCGCGCTTTGCTGCCGAGAACCACGGGTGCGAGGTGATAGGGATCACAATATCCGAACAGCAAAAGGCCTATGCAGACAAGCATTGCCAGGGGTTACCCGTGGAAATCCGCTTGCAGGACTACAGAGATATCGACGGCGAGTTCGATGCGATCTGCAGTGTCGGGATGCTCGAGCATGTGGGAAGCCGGAATTACGATACTTACATGGATGCCGCCTGTGGATGCTTGAGGGAGGGAGGAATGTTTCTGTGCCATACGATCACTGCCAATGCATCAAGGCGCCGCCCGGATCCGTGGATCTCTCGGTATATTTTCATGAACTCGGAGCTCCCCACTGCCGCCCAAGTATTGCAAGCCGCAGAGGGATATTTCGTGAATGAGGACATGCACAACCTCGGGCCCTATTACGTTCCTACGCTAAGGGCATGGGAGGCCGGATTCATGCAATCGCGTGAGGATTTTCGGATACAGTACGGCGAGCAATTCGTGCGCATGTGGAGGCTCTACCTGCTGAGCTGCTCTGGAGCTTTCCGGGCGCGGAGTCTGCAGGTCATTCAGTTCCTTTTTTCGCGGGGAGGGATCGATACGCCGGATCCGGTGAGAGTCTGTTAACGGCGCGGGAGAGTTTCATCGATGGCTGTCGAGATGGCTCCGATGCCGAATGCCAATTCCTCCTCGGTGGTGCAAAGAGGAGGCATGAAGACGATCGTGTCCAGTACCGGGCGGGTGAGGAGACCATGGCGGCGGGCGGCTAGACAGACAGCGGCCCCGGTACGCTCGTGCCATGGAAAGGGGGAGCCATCGGGGTGGCGGATCTCGATGCCAGAAATGAATCCGCATTGGCGGGTCTGGTGGACGAAGGGGTTCGACGAGAGTGAGGCGAGGAGATTGCCGAGGCGGGAGATTTTTGGTTGGAGGCTCTCAAGGACGTGTTCGTCGCGGAAGACGTCAAGGTTAGCCAACGCCGCCGCACAGCCTAGCGGGTTCCCGGAGTAGCTATGACCATAAAAAAAAGTGCGGCCCGCCTCCACAGGTCCAAGAAATGCACGGAAGACGTGTTCGTTTGTTAAAGTCGCGGCCAGTGGCATGGTGCCACCGGTGAGTCCTTTTGCCAGGCAGAGGAAATCGGGCACGACATCCTCCTGCTCACAGGCGAAGAGCGTGCCAGTGCGTCCGAAGCCGGTCATGACCTCATCAAGGATAAGGAAAACTCCCGCTGCATCGCATTTTTCACGGAGTCGGCGGAGGAGTCCCTTCGGCCAAGGACGCATGCCAGCGGCGCCCTGGATGAGGGGTTCGATTACCACGGCAGTCACATCGGTCATGGCGCCGAGTTCATCAGGGGTTGAGATCCGGGTGATGGGAAACGTGTGACCCGCCACCGGGCGATGAAATGCGCTGATGCCACCCAGGGTCGCGGCGCCAAGGGTGTCGCCGTGGTAGGCGTTTTGAAACGCAACAAAGCGTGTGCGGTCGGGCTCGCCTTGAAGTTGGCGAAATTGGATGGCCATTCGCATTGCCGCCTCGACCGCCGTCGATCCGTCGTCACTAAGGAAGACACGGGTGAGGGTATGCTTCGGGAAAAATGATACCAATCGTTCGGCGAGAGTGATGGCTGGCGGGTTGGTTGATCCAAGGAAGGAGACATGGGCAACGCGTCCGAGTTGCTCGTGTATGGCGCGGGAAATAGTGGGGTGGCCATGCCCATGGATATTTGTCCAGATCGAGGAATTTCCATCGAGGTAACGGTGCCCATCACTGTCCTCCAACCAGGAGCCCTCTCCGCCGACAAGGACGAGGGGTTCGTGATCCTCAGCGCACCAGTCAGCCATGGGAGTGAACGGGTGCCAGAGGTGCGCTTTGTCAAGCCGCGCAAGGGCGGCGGTGTTCCAAACATCTCGCATGGGTTGGGTTTTATCGCATAGAGATGCTGTCGTGAATTCCAATCCCGCGCCGCCGAGCACATTATTTCGCCTGTTGGTCTGTCTAACCGGGATCGTGCTGCTCGGGAGTGTGATGTCTCCTCCGCTTTACTGGGTCGGGACATGGTTGGCAGATATCGGGGTGTTGCCAATGGTGAAGGGATTTCCCTTCCATCGATATTTCAGCCGGAGCATGCAGATCTCGGCGATATTGATGTTGTGGCCGGCCTTTCGGTGGGTGGGAATCAATCGCCTTTCCCAACTTGGAATCCAGGCCAACAAGTCCTGGAAGAGGGATGCGGCGGCTGGATTTATTGTTGCATTTGTTCCGCTTGCCGTTTTGTCGGCGGGGTATCTTTGGGCGGGGGTGTATGAGATGCGGAGCGAGTGGGAGGCCTCGGGTTTTATCAGGATTGCCGGCACGGCGGTGGTGGTGGCCGGCCTTGAGGAGTTTTTGTTCCGCGGAGTGCTGCTTGGGTTGTGCTTGAGGGCGATGGGTCCGCTGCGTGCGGCGGTGGTATCCTCCGCAGTCTTTGCAGCAGTGCATTTTCTTAGGGGTTCGAAGGCGCCGATGGAGAGTGCCGTGACATGGCTGAGTGGGTTCGGTCAGTTGCCGCTTATGGTATCGAGTGCTCCCGATTGGCCATTGATTGGTTGGGGTGCTGCATCGTTATTCATTGCCGGGCTTTTGCTGGCTTACGCTGCGCTTCGGACAAGGTCATTGTTTCTTGCCGCCGGATTGCATGCCGGGTGGATATTCGGGCAGCAAGGGTTGCAGTTGATTTCAAAATATAACAAGAAGGAGACTGATTTTCTGTTGCCTTGGGTCGGACCAAATGTGGTGAGCGGAGCGGTGCCGACGGGCCTTGTGCCGTTGGCCCTACTTGCGGGGACCACGATTTTGATATGGCTGTATGCAAAGAATGCTTGTGCTCGCCGGGGAATTTAGAGGCGCCCTGAGAACATTGTTTTTTCCGTCACATTGCGCACACTGTGGCGTGGCGACCTACGATGATCGTGACTTTTGCGACACTTGCATCCAGGTGATCGAGAGGGTGCGTGCGCCGGCATGCGACATTTGCTCTCAACCATATCAAGGGGAAATCGAGAGGTTTGAGTGCCCGAATTGTGCCGATGAGCGATTTTCCTTTGAGTTCGCAGTGTGCGTGGTTCGAAGCCGCGGCCCGGTGCGAGAGTTGCTTCATCGGCTAAAATACGGGCGGGAGATTTGGATCGCCAGAGTGCTCGCTGAATTGATGAGAGAGGGGTTAGCAGACCCCCGCCTTGCCGGGAGGGATTTTGATGCCCTTGTACCGGTGCCGTTGCATGCCCTGAGGTTGCGGGAGCGGGAGTTCAATCAAGCCACAATGCTCGCCGGGCATTTGTCAAAGATCACCCGGATTCCTGTGGCGAATGCGCTGAAGCGGGTGCGTTTCACTGGAACCCAAACGCGGCTCGACAGGAGGCATCGCATGCAAAACTTGCGGAATGCCTTCGCTCCGCACAAGAATGCTGATGTGAAAGACAAGTCCCTGTTGCTGGTAGACGATGTGTTGACCACTGGGTCGACCCTTGACGCCTGTGCGTCCGTTCTGCTGGAACATGGGGCGGCATCCGTCTGCGCGCTCACGGTGGCGCGCGGTTGAAGCACTTAGAGACTAATAAAAATATGGCCATTTTTAAAAAACCCATCCTTCGATCCCTCGGGGGAAAATCACGCGAAATGCCGAGCGGTCTATGGACCAAGTGCCCATCCTGCTCCGAGACGATTCATAATCTCGCGCTTTCCGAAAATCTCCAAGTGTGTCCCAAGTGCACTCACCATTTTACACTCGGATCCCGCGAACGGATCGACAGCCTGGTGGATTCTGGGACGTTTGAAGAGCACGATGCCGGCATGTCTTCCTTGGACCCCCTTGAATTCAAGGGCGTGACAACCTATGCCAACCGTCTTGAGACCTACAAGAAGAAGACCGGATTGGTGGATGCAGTGGCGACAGGATTTGCTGCGATCGGCGGACACAAGACCGGGCTCGGGGTGATGGATTTCAACTTTCTGGCGGCCACAATGGGTTCGGTGGTGGGCGAAAAAATCACGCGCATCATCGAGGCTTCCACCAAGAACAAGACGCCGGTGATTCTCGTCTGCGCATCTGGTGGCGCCCGAATGTACGAAGGCATGTTGAGTCTCATGCAAATGGCCAAAACAAGCGGTGCTCTTGCCCGCCATGCTGAAGCCAAACTGCCCTATATTACTGTTCTGACAAACCCCACGACTGCCGGAGTCATGGCAAGTTATGCATCGCTCGGCGATATTATCATTGCCGAACCCAAAGCGATGATTGGGTTCGCCGGCCCCCGCGTGATTCGCGAGACGACCCATCAGACATTGCCTGCCGATTTCCAAACGGCAGAATTTTTGGAAAAGCATGGGCTGGTCGACCTGATTGTCGCCCGCTCAATGATGCGTGAGACCTTGAGCAACTTGTTGGGATATTTCGCCTCCAAGTGACATTTGACGAAGCGATCGGATGGTTGAATGGATCGCAGATTAAAGGCATCAAGCCGGGCCTCGAGAATACCCGCCGATTGCTCTTAGCGGTCGAAAATCCCGAGAGGGGCTTGCGGGTCCTGCATGTCGCAGGAACAAACGGCAAGGGGTCCGTGTGTGCGATACTCGATGCCGTACTGAGGGAATCGGGGTATCGGACAGGGCTTTACACGTCCCCCCATCTGGTCGATTTCCGCGAGAGAATCCGTGTGGATGGTGAGATGATCGGCTTGGAGGAGGCTGCCGCTGGATTGACCCGCATAAGCAAGGCTACGGAGGGGTGGGATGAGTCGCCCACGT
>CALAPX010000247.1 GCA_937888355.1 uncultured Spartobacteria bacterium | reverse complement strand
TCCACCCAGTTCCGTTGAAGGCACATATTTCCAATCCGTTCGCGGGGCCTTCTGTTGAGGCTCAGGAATAATCGAACGCACATACCGTGCCGCCTCGCCTAATTCGCTCTGCAGCCGTTTCTGCACGACCTCTATGTCCTGCAAATACTTCTGCTCCGCATCGCGGAGGCGTTTTTTTTCCAATGAAGCACTGAGCCTCGCCCGCAGCAATGTGGGATTAAATGGTTTAGGCAGATAATCTTCAGCTCCGGCCTCAATACAGCGAATCACGCTCTCGAGCTCATCAAGCGCCGATATCATAATAACCGGAACATCCCGGGTCGCAGGATTTTGCTTCGCTTGGCACAATATTTCATACCCATCAATCTCAGGCATCATCACATCCAGCAGGACAACATCGAATGACTTTCTGGAAAGTGCCGCAAGCGCTGCAAATCCATCGCTTACAGTCTCCACCTTGAGACCCTCGCGGCTCAAACGCTTGGCAAGCATGTCTCGATTGCCTGCATCATCATCGACGATCAGAACACTCCCGGAAAGAGGTGGACTGGTGGATACCGCCCCCGTCTTTGCCGGGACGCTGGGCATCATCACATTGAGTGCACGATCCCCGGGAGGAAGAATCCCCTCGTCATGGATTCTTGTATCGATCAGGGAAACCAGAGTGCGTGCGGCCGCTTGGATTTTAACCAGATCACCGGCCATGGCAGTGTTTCCCTCGGCCTCGGCTTCCTCCATCAACATCTCGCTATAGCCGAGAATCTGGTTCACCGGCGTCCGAAGATCGTGCCGCAGCTTGGCCACTGGATGTTCTGGATTCGAACTCACAGATTGCCACCCAAATGCTGTTCGATTTTTTCCACTAGCCGGGTAAATTCAACTGGCTTTGTTTCATAGTCATCACAGCCTGCTTCAAGGCATTTTTGGCGGTCGCCAGCCATGGCGTGCGCTGTGAGACCAATCACCGGAATCAATGCGGTGGCCGGATCTTCTTTAAGCAGACGCGTGGCACTCCATCCATCCATCACCGGCAGGCTCATGTCCATGAGAACAAGATCAGGCTTCATTTTTTGCGTCATTTCCACCCCTTGCCGACCATCCACAGCGATGATGATCTCAAAGCCCCGGCGCATCAATCGACGCGACAGCATGTCGCGGTTCATCTCGTTGTCTTCAACCAATAGGAGGGTTGCCATAGTGGTGCAAATTGAACAGGGGTTCCCCTCTCCTGCCAAGCCATTCAATCCAAGTGGGCTACTTTGCGAAAGGCCAGAAATACGGAATCAAGAAATTCGCAACCAGGAATAGCATCGCGCTTAACGGCAATCCCACCTTGGTAAAATCCGAAAAACGGTACCCACCGGCGCCAAAGACATACGTGTTGGTTTGATATCCGATCGGCGTACAAAAGCTCGCGCTGGCAGCGAACATGACTGCCACGACAAAGGGCCTTGGCGATAGATCCATGGCTAGTGCGATGGAAACAACTATCGGGGTCAGTATAATCGCCACGGCATTGTTTGTGACGACTTCTGTAAGCAGCATTCCAAGCAAATAAATCGCGGCGAGAAGCACGTAAGGCCCCATCCCGCCAAGGACCGCAACCAAGTTCCCCCCGATCCACTGCATGGACCCGGTCAACTCAAGCGCCTTGCCAAGCCCAAGCATTCCGAGAATCAAAAATAAAATCGACCAGTCGATACTCTCGTAGGCCTCTGAGGGGTCCAGGCACCCAGTCAGAACAACCACCACTGATGCAAGCAACGCTGCAGAAACAATGGGAAGAATGCCTGTTGATGAAAGAACAACCACACTGAAGATCGCCCCAATGGCGATAAATGCGCGCGAATTGCGGAATGGCTTGTGCACTGATTCGTTCAGGCTCAGAAAGTCGTCCTCCTCACGGAGTCGCACCAAGTTTGCCTCAGGCCCCTCGAACAATACGGTGTCCCCGAACTCCAGCGGAATATCAGCAAAGCGTTC
>CALAPX010000246.1 GCA_937888355.1 uncultured Spartobacteria bacterium | reverse complement strand
GAACACATCGAGTTTCAGAAAAATATTACTCGTTTTTTCAATTTTGGCTTGCGAAGACTCTAGCTTGCACGCCCGCTAAAAACATGTCACTGGCGATCCTATCGAGCCTAAAAGCTAAAGGCGTGCAGATGGTGGGAGTCGATTTGAAGCGAGCGGAGATCCGAATCTCACAGGGGAAAATATCTGAGGCTGTCGAAATGATCAAGGAAGAGCTAAGGCTTTTTCCGAAAAACCAAAAAGCGGCCGATCTGCTGAGAGAAAAGCAAAAGAGTATGCCTTTGAGAGACAATGCTACCTGCCCAGAACTCCATAAGATCATGCCAATCCTCTGCTCCTACACGATGCTTAGTTTAGAAAGATTGGAAGCTCTTTATGAGGGCGCCAAAAAGGTTTGTCATGATGATATTCCTGGAAACTTTGTGGAATGTGGAGTAGCGGGTGGAGGAAGCTCCGCATTATTGGCATTCGTCATCAAAAGATATTCTAAACGCCCCAGATCTTTGTTCTGCTTCGACACTTCTCAGGGAATGCCAGAACCAGGCGAGCAAGACACTCACCAAGGGATGCCTGCCCAAAAAACTGCTTGGGGACAAGGCACGTGTTCGGCTCCAGTGGAGTCTCTCCTTGAAGTTGCTGAAAAACTTAGTGTAAAGAATCTAATCAAACCTGTCGTCGGTCTTTTTCAGGAAACACTTCCGATTACCAAGGATCAAATTGGGAAAATTGGCCTGCTTCATCTCGACGGAGATTGGTATGACTCTACCAAAGCCATACTAGAAAACCTCTATGAAAATGCGTCTCCTGGGGCCTATATGCAAGTCGATGATTACGGTCATTGGGACGGCTGCAAAAAAGCTGTCGATGAATATCTGCTTCAAAAAGGAGTCCAACCCGTGATTCACGCCATCGACGGAACGGGAGTTTGGCTGAAAAAACCCTGAATTCCTGATGTTTGATTGTTTCAGAAAAGCTGCACCCAAAAAGCTTGTCAACATCGGCTGCGGCAGCACATACCATCCCGATTGGGAAAATTATGATTTGGTGCCGGCGCAGCCGGAGATCAAAAAGATCGATTTGGAAAGGTCCTTGCCCCTCCCCGGCAAATCCTACGAGGCGGTTTATTGTTCCCACGTTCTGGAGCATTTAAGCCGGTCTCGGGTCCCCCAAGTTTTGAAAGAATTCGCCAGAATCCTGCAGCCTGGAGGGATCTGCAGGATCGTGGTTCCGGACTTGGAGCAAATCGCACGTCAATACGTGAATGTTTTGGAGGCGGCAAAAAATAATCGGACGGAAGCGGTATATCAGCACGGCTGGCTTACACTGGAGTTGTTCGACCAAATGACCCGAACATGGTCGGGGGGTTTCATGGGAAAATGGCTGGGCCTGGCAGCAGGACCCATCCCGGATTTTATCTCCCAGCGAATTGGTGCAGAGGCCAGTCGAAACCAAAAACCAGAAGCAGGGGAACCTTTGGAGTTTTTTGCCCGTCTTTTCAGCCAGCCCGAAGGGTGGTCGGCAAAGGCGGAATTGGAGTTTCAAGGTTCGGGGGAAAAACATCGGTGGATGTACGACCAGATCTCCCTAAGGCAGTTGATGTGCATGGCCGGCTTCGCGGAGATTGTTGTTCGCCGGCACAACGAATCCAATATCACAAATTTTGTTGCCTATCGGCTGGATTCCGATTCCGAAGGCCGGCCCCGCAAGCCTGACTCTCTCTTCATGGAGGGAAGGGCGCCTTAAATGAAAATCTTTATTACCGGGGGCAGGGGAAGACTGGCAAGAAGCCTGAGCCCGCTCCTGTCGCAGCAGGGTCACCAGATCAAAACATTTTCCCGTAATGCGAATGCCCAAAATCTGCCCCTGGCAGGGTTTGGCCGGGAACTTGAGAGAAATCCTGCCGACGTCATACTTCATTTGGCGTGGAGCACTGTGCCGGCGACAGCGGAATTCGAACCGGGTATCGAATGGAGGGAGGACCTGCCTCTACTTTCCCTGATTGGAGCACAGATATTACGGCAAAAAAAAACCACGGGTAGGGCTCCGCTATTAGTTTTCTTCTCCTCCTGTTCGGTATATGGAGATAGTCGCCTTTCCCGCCCTTTTCGGGAAACCGATCCAATGCGGCCCATAGGGTGGTATGCCAGAGGGAAGTTGGAGGCTGAACGACTCTTGTCTTATTACCATGAGGCACACGGCTTGCCTATTCTCGTTCTTCGCATTTCCAATCCCTACGGTTTTAGTCAAGATGAAAAAACTCTCCAAGGAGTCATCCCCGTCCTGCTGAGAGCCGGTATTAGCGGAAAACCTTTCCGACAGTGGGGTGATGGTAAAGCCATGAAGGATTTTTTGCACATTCAGGATCTTTTTGGGGCTATCCAACAATGTCTCGGAAAAAAAATCCAGGGAACATTTAATGTTTGTTCCGGACATCCGATTTCTCTCAGCGAACTAATTCGAAAAACCCAACAAGCCATATCCAAAAAAATTGTGATTCAAAAAGAAAAAAAGAGATCCTGGGACGTGAGACAGGCATCCTATTCGCCACTACGCATCCAGCGAGCCACCGGCTGGGCTCCCGGGATCAACCTTGAGCAGGGCTTGGAGATTTGCCGGCAAGCAATCGCAGATTCACAAGAAAAAAAAATCTGAAGAACTACTGTACCTATTTTGACAGTGGATATTTGGCAAAGGGCATGGCCCTCTTTCAATCTCTCTGTGAGCATTCTGATGAATTTGTTCTTTGGGTCCTGGCTTTGGATCCCCCGTGTGTAACAGAATTACGCCGGATTCGGGACAATCGGCTGCGGGTGGTGTCGTTGACACTATTGGAAAAAAACTGCCCTGCCTTGAGGGCCTGCCGGCGCACCCGCTCCCTAATCGAATATTATTTCACTTGTTCCCCTGTCTTTATTCAATTCGTTTTAGAACGTTTAAAATCAGGCGAAACCGTGACAAAGCTTGATGCCGACGGGTTCTTTTTCAGTTCACCGAAAAAAATTCATGAACTGGAAGGGAAATGCTCCCTCGCCATTACCCCGCATCGTTTTACTTCCAACGCGATAGCAAAAGAAATCTACGGAAAATATAATGTTGGCTGGGTAACGATCCGGAAAGACCGGACTGGTATCCTGTGCGCGGAAGAGTGGAAGAACAAAACGCTGGCGTGGTGTCGCGATAAACCCGAAAAAAATCGGTTTGCTGATCAGAAATATCTGGATCAATGGCCCTCCCGATATCGTGGTGTTCGGGTGCTCGATATCCCCGGCATAAATCAGGCGCCCTGGAATTCTGAGCGCAGTTATTTTAAGAGGGTTAGAAATGACGTTTTTGTTGATGAACAACCTTTACTCTTCTTTCATTTTCACTCTTTACGCCAAGGTG
>CALAPX010000245.1 GCA_937888355.1 uncultured Spartobacteria bacterium | reverse complement strand
CGCGGTTTTCGGATAGAACTGGGAGAAATCGAAACCTGCCTCGCTCAACATCCATTGATATCGGAAGCCGCGGTGGACGTCCAAAACGACGCACTCGGCGCCCGCTTGATTGCCTATGTCGTAGCGAAGGATTGGCAGGACGCTGCGCTGCCATCGACCCTGCGTGCTTTCTTGAGTTCACGCTTGCCCGATTACATGGTGCCCGCCATGGTGTTGGTATTGGAGCGAATGCCGCTTACCACCAATGGGAAATTAGACCGCAAGGCACTTGCCATGCTTTTGGCGCACCACGCCACCGAAGGGATCAAAGGCGGGGCAGGCTTTGTTCCAGCGCAAACGCCGATGGAACGTTTGCTTGCCGAGTTGTGGTGCCAGGTGCTCGGTATCCCTGAAGTCGGTGTCGATCAAAATTTCTTTGAACTTGGCGGTGATTCTATCCGCGGCGCGATTTTGGCGAACAAACTCCAGGAACGTCTCCATAGTGTGGTTTATGTGGTCGCGCTTTTTGAGGCGCCAACGATTCGCCGCTTGGTGGAATACCTTTGCGTGCATTATCCCGAGGCGATGGCCAGATTGGGCGCATTGCGCGAGGCCACCATCGCGGTGGTGGAATCCAAAAGGATCACGGAATCCGATGTCGAATCTTTTCGACGTTTAATACCACCCACTGCCACTATGTTTCCAGGCGCACCGCCCGCTGTGCGTCTGGATGCCAGAGAAATAAATTTATCAAGCGAAGAAAGACAAGCCAGCCGGCGCGGTCAGGAAAAACGCAATCCGCGCGCAATTTTTGTGCTTTCGCCGCCGCGCTCGGGTTCGACTTTATTGCGCGTTCTGCTGGGCGGCCACCGCCGGCTTTTCTCGCCGCCGGAACTGGAGTTGCTGGGTTTTGACACCTTGCTCCAACGCAAGCAGATTTGTTCCGGACGCGACGCTTTCTGGTTGGAGGGTACGTTGCGCGCGGTGATGGAAGCTCTGCATGTGGACGCAGACGAGGCCAAACGGATCATGGCCGCACGCGAGGGCGGCGAGACTTCCGTCAAGTCCTTTTACGGCGAACTGCAAAGTTGGCTTGATGGACGTATATTGGTCGACAAATCGCCCTCGTATGCCTTGGACGTCGGTGTCATGCAACGCGCGGAAGAATATTTCGACGAACCCTTGTATCTCCACCTGCATCGCCACCCCTACGGCATGATCAGCTCGTTTGAAGAGGCCAAGCTCGACCAGATATTTTTTCGTTATCCGCACAAGCTGCAGTTGCGCCGACTGGCGGAGTTGATCTGGTTACACAGTCACCGCAATATCATCGAGTTTCTGGCAGAAATCCCCAGACAACGCCAGTTGGCCATCGGCTTCGAGGAAATCTCCCAAAAGCCGGAACATGCGGTCAGGCGGCTGTGCGAATTCATGGCGATTGACTATGCACCTGAGATGCTGAGTATTTATGATGGCGAGAACCCGAAAACACGAATGACCGACGGCATCCACCAGGAATCCAAGATGCTGGGGGATATTAAGTTCCATACGCATAGCCGGATCGACCCAACAGTGGCCGATCGTTGGCGTGATATTTACAAAGAAGATTTTCTCGGCGAACCCTCATGGGATATGGCGCAGACGCTGGGTTATGCGCGACGGGTCCAGACGGGGACAGACGCTATTGAGACGGTGGCTCGCGACGCCCAATTGCCACTCTCGTTCGCTCAGCAGCGACTTTGGTTTTTAGATCGGCTCGATGGCGCCGGCACTGCCTATAACATGCCGGTTGCATTGCGTTTGAAGGGGCCGTTGCAGCGTGACGCGTTGGCAGCGGCGTTCCGTGCCATCGTGGATCGTCATGAAGTGCTGCGGAGCCGCATCGAAATAGTGGATGGTGTGCCAGCGGTGTGCATCGCCCAATCAATACCGGTAATGGAGGAGTTTGACCTGTCCGGGTATTCGCCAGAGCAGAAATCTGCCGAGGTGATCCGGCGAACTACGGCGCATGCGGAGGCTGTTTTCGACCTCGAGCATGGACCTTTGTTTCGCAGCGCATTGCTGATTCTTGCGCCACTCGAATATGTTGTCCTGGTCAACGTGCATCACATCGTTTCCGACGGATGGTCGATGGGCGTGATGGTGGGCGAATGGAGCAGTCTCTATAACGCTTTTGCTACTGGCAGGAATTCTCCGTTGCCGCTGTTGCACATTCAGTATGCGGACTATGCCAGCTGGCAGCGTCGCCATCTGGCAGGTGATGTGTTGAAGCGGCAAATGGGGTATTGGCGAGCGCATCTCGCCGGCGCCCCTGCTTTGCTGGAGTTGCCCACGGATCGGCCGCGTCCGGCGATCCAGCGATTCTTCGGCGACACCATGCAGAAATCGCTGGGGCCCGCACTGTCGGTGCGATTAAAGCGCCTAGCCGATCAATCCGGGGTCTCCCAATACATGCTCTTGATGGCCGCTTTCGCGGTTTTGCTGATGCGTTACAGTGGGCAGCGGGATGTCGTAATGGGATCGCCGAGCGCCAACCGATCGCGTATTGAGGTCGAGCCGCTGATTGGATTTTTCGTCAATACCCTGGTCATGCGCCTGGCGCTCGCGCCCGATCAAGCCTTCGCTGAATTTCTCGCTCACACGCGCAACATCGCGCTGGAAGCCTATGCGCATCACGAGGTTTCATTCGAGCAATTGGTCGAGGAATTGCGGCCACAGCGAAACTTGAGTTATTCACCGCTGTTCCAGGTGATGTTTTCGATGCAGAACACACCCTCGGTAACCCCGGCACTGGATTTATTGGAGGTCACGGAGATTGCCTCGCGACAGGTGGTGTCGAAATACGATTTGACCCTGGCGATTACCGATCGCAATGGCGTCTTGGAGGCTTCGTTCGAATACAACACCGATTTGTTCGACCGTGAAACGGTGACTCAGCTTGGCGCTCACTATTCCAATTTGCTGGAGGGTATTGCCGCTGACCCTAATCAGTCGGTGGATCGCTTGCCATTGCTGGCCGCCAAGGAAGTAGAGCGCATGTCCGTGGAATGGAACAGGACAGCAGCTACCTATAGCGGGTCAATGAGCCTTCACGGGCTGTTTGAAGCCCAGGCAAGGCGGACCCCAGAGGCAATCGCAGTCCAGTTCCAAGATGAAAAGCTTAGCTACCAGGTGCTCGACGAGCGAGCAGATCAACTTGCCGCGCATCTTCGCGATGCGGGATTGCGTCCAGGCACACTGGCCGCCATGTGCGTCGAGCGCTCGCCGGACATGCTGATTGCATTGCTGGCAATCCTAAAGACGGGCAGCGCCTATGTTCCTTTGGATCGAAACTATCCGCAGGAACGGATCCGCTTTGTGCTTGATGACGCCTGCGTGTGCCTCTTGGTGACCCAGGCGCGATGCTTATCCGGGCTGCCTGCGGTGGGTTGCAATGTTTTTGTATTGGATCGAGACAATGTCGTGGCAAGGCCAATAGCTGCACCAGTGTCCGCCAATGGCCCAATTACCGGCGACGATGCCTTGGCCTACGTTATTTACACCTCAGGCTCCACTGGAAAACCTAAGGGCGTGATGGTGGGGCATCGTGCTGCGGTTAATTTCCTCTACGCCATGCGCGAGGCGCCGGGTATTCGCGCCGAGGATATTTTGCTGGCGGTGACAACCATCTCATTCGATATCGCGGTGCTGGAGCTTTTTCTCCCCTTGAGCGTTGGCGCCAGAATCGTCATTGCCGACGAGGCCACGACACGTGATGCAAGCGAGCTGATAAAAACCATTGCCGCCCAGCAGGTTACGCTGATGCAAGCAACTCCCGCCACCTGGCGCATGTTATTGGCGATCGGCTGGGAGGGCGCATCCGGCATGAAGATTCTTTGTGGCGGCGAGGCCCTGAATTCTGCTCTGGCCGGGCAGTTGCTGGCTTGTTGCGGCGAATTGTGGAACATGTACGGCCCGACTGAAACTACGGTCTGGTCTGCAGTACAACGCGTGACCGAAGCGGATTTACTCCATTCCACCATCCCCATAGGCAGACCGATCGCCAACACCCGCATGCTGATTCTTGATGGTCGGATGAACTTGCAACCAGTGGGTGTGACTGGCGAGCTCTTTATTGGCGGCGATGGTCTGGCCTCGGGCTATCTTGATCGCACTGAGTTGACCCTCGAGCGCTTCCTGGCCGATCCGTTTATGCCGGGGCAGAGGCTCTACCGTACTGGAGATCTCGCGCGCTATCTGCGCGATGGGCGCATCGAGTTTCTAGGACGAAGCGACCAGCAGGTGAAAGTTCGCGGATTCCGGGTTGAATTGGGTGAGCTCGAACATGTTCTTGCCCGTCAATCGGGCGTGCAAGCGTGCGCAGCGGTTCTGGATCGGGATAGTTCAGGGGATGCTCGCATGGTGGCCTATTACTCTGGTGAAAAACTTGGCGCGAATGAACTGAGGTGTGCGATGCTGGAGGTGTTGCCGGATTACATGGTTCCAAGTCTTTTTGTGCATATCCAAGCCATGCCGTTGACGCCCAATGGGAAAGTCGACCGGCTCGCGCTGCGCTTGCCCGATGACGCGCGGGCGCAAGGCCAGGAGGAGCATATTGGCTTTCGCGACAATATGGAAATGTCCCTGGTTCATATATGGGAGGAGGTTCTGGAGATGCGGCCCATAGGCATTCGCGACAATTTTTTCGACTTGGGCGGGCATTCGATTATCGCAGTGCGGTTGATGGCAAAAATTGCACATCGATTCGGTCGCCATTTGCCATTGGCCAGCTTGTTTCAAGGTGCCACGGTCGAATCCATGGCTATGGTACTACGCGGCGAAATTAATCAAACCGATTGGACCTCGCTGGTTCCGATTCAAACCCAAGGAAACAAAGCGCCGTTTTTCTGCGCCGCGGGGGCAGGCGGTAATGTTGTTTATTTCCATGATCTGGCGCGCGCTATGGGTGCGGATCGTCCGTTTTTCGGTTTGCAACCGCCAGGACTCGATGGCGTGACGCATGTGCATCGCAGTGTGGAGGATTTGGCCCGTCACTATATCGGGGCTATCGAGCACGAGCGACACGAATTTCCATCGATAGTGGCG
>CALAPX010000244.1 GCA_937888355.1 uncultured Spartobacteria bacterium | reverse complement strand
ATCGAGGCCGGGGAAACGCGCGAAGTCGCTGTCGTAAGTCACTGTCGTTGGTGCAGAGGGTGGCGCGGTTTTCCATCGCGTGGACCGCCAAGGAGGCATCGGAGGTCAGCGCGCCGACAGCAAATTTTAGACCAGGCTGTCCGCGTCGCCACCCGGGCCGGTGATCATTTTGTTGGATTTTTTGCAGTTCAATTTGACTTCGCGGCCGGGCTGCATATTTTGGCGATTCTTCGTCGCAGGGAACGGCCGCGCTTCTCCTCTGATGAAAGCTGTTTTAACCTAATCTGCCTCGGTAGCGGCTTAGAAAAACACATCCCTGAAACGTCATCCGCTCCTTTTTCTTGCCGGTGCTCTCTTTTTGACCTCGTCCTCGGGGAGTGAGGCGCGCGCGGACTGGTATTTTCCGACGGCTTCGTCACAAGACGTCTCCCTTCAACTGACCAACGGCGACGTCGTCGTCTCGTGGGACAAGGCACTTATGGGTGCGGTGAACGTCGAGTATAGTTCGGACCTGTCGAGTTGGACCACCCTTTCCCACAGTAATATCAACGGCACTTTCCGGCATGCGTTGGCAAATGAACTCACCATGCCTAATCCCAAAGCGCCACCACTGGTTAAAATTAAGACTGTGCTCGTGGGCGACAAGGGCAATGCAGCCGACAGCACCGGCTACGGCGCTGTGGCCGATGTCTTCGCCATCGGCAAATACGAGGTGACGATTGGGCAATACACTACGTTCCTCAACAGCGTGGCCAAGACTGACCCTCACTCACTTTACAAATCGCACATGGCAACGGATCTGAACATTGCTGGAATCGCGCGGGAAGGAAGCCACGGGAGTTTTTCCTACTCGGTGATCGGCAGCGCCAACCAACCGATCTCCTATGTGAATTGGTTTGACGCGGCGCGTTTTGCCAACTGGATGAACAATGGTGCAACCGATGAGGCGAGCACCGAAACCGGGGCTTACACGCTCGATGGGGCGACAACAGGCATCATCCCCAAGAACGCCGGTGCGACTTGGTGGATTCCCAGTGAGGACGAGTGGTATAAAGCGGCCTACTATAAGGGCGGCGGGACCAATGCCGGTTACTGGCTGTATCCGACAGAGAGCGACAGCGCCCCAGGCAACACGATCGGCGGGGCAGCCAATCAAGCCAACTACTACACTTCTGCTAAAAACGGTGTTTTTTCCGTTACGCAGGACGGCGGATATGTTGGCTGGCAAAATTATCTGACCGATGCGGGTGCCTTCAGCGGCAGCGCAGGTGCCTATGGCACCTTCGATCAAGCCGGCAATGTTGGAGAATGGAATGATGCCGTGATCGGTTCGTCCCGGGGCTACCGCGGGGGCTCTTGGGAATATTTCGAGAACGAGCTGCAGTCCTCCTCCCGCGGGTCCGCCGCCCCATCATCCGACGGGCCGCTCGCAGGATTTCGCGTCGCCAGCGTCCCCTATGCGGCGGCGAGAGGATACTACCGATTGCGGCCCGTTCCATCGCCCCCGACGGCGGTGAAGAACCTTACCGTCACACCGACCGGCGTGGGAACACTCACCGTCTCTTGGAATGCCCCGTCAGAGGGGTCGGCTACGAGCTATACGGTCACCATGACCACACAGCCGTCGAACCAAGAAGAGGCAACAGAAGAGGTCTTCGTCACCACCACGCCTTCGCTCACTGTTGGCAATCTCTCGCCATACGATACGTTCTCCTTTCAAGTTGCCGCAAGCAATCGCTTTGGAACTGGCGAAAGAACTGTCCTTTCGTATTCAGCAACAACGAATTTTTTAGCCATCGCCTCGTTCACCATGAACCCAACGGCGATGCTCGCGGCGTCAGATGGCTCTGTGTGGATTGGATACGAGGATTCGTTAGTGCCGACGGTCGTAGCGAACATCCTCAATGGCGTGACACAGATCCCTGTGCCGCAGAATCTGCCACCTCAGGTGCGCCAGTATGTCCTAAGGGACGGTGCGTGGGAGCATCGAGCAACGATCCTCACGGAGGGCGTCAGCTACGGGCTTGCCGAAGACAAGAATGGAGACATTTGGACTGCGAACAACACGACGCATCAATCGTGGTACGGGCATTTGTTTCCAAATTCGCACACTACGGGTGTTGTTCAGCGGATCACCTCGACGGGCGGCTCGTACGGCATTACAGAAACCCTGGATCTCGACGGCGGCCCGCTCCCCGAGACCCTCATCACGATGCCGAGCGGTGAGCTCTATGTCAGTGTCTATGGGAAGGGTCTGGCCAACGGCGTTATCCAGGGAATTGCCGTTCACCCTGGAACGTCGGCGGTGTTCACTACGTCGTTCGGCCCTTACATGCATCCCATCGTGAGCCTCGCCGCCCGTGATGGTGAACTGTGGGCCCTTGAGTCCGTTCCTTCGGGGCGTGTCTGGGACGTTCCTTCGGAGTTGTCGACACACTCGGTGATTCGTCGCCTCGACTTGAACAGCCCCAACCCGGCCGACCAATACTTTAAGTGGGTCAGTCCGGGTGCCAGCGCGATCGCTCTTCTACCACATACGGATTCAACGACGAGTTCCGTGGCCATCGCTGACCACCACAGAGTCCTCAAAGTAACCTTCAATGGCCACCATTTAAAACATGATGGCGACATGCGACTTGAAGGACAGGTGAAGAGTTTCTCGTTTGCTGCTGACGGGGCGCTCTGGGTAGCAAGTCGCGGAAAGTTCGGAGCGATCAAGGAGCAGTTATTCTTGTCGCTTATCTCCAGTTTTGCCGGAATGCCCTTGGAACTCTACGTTGAGCTCGAGCAGGCCTTGGGGAATCTGCCAGAGCCGGAAGGAAAGCCAGGGTTTATTCAACAGATCTGGACTCCTTGGCAGCCATTTGTTGCGGGAGAAAAACTTGAGTTCGCGGGCAGCACTCGTATGGCTGCCGGGGTCAACGCGCCGCTGGCGGCGCCCATTTCGTCCGGCATGTGGGTAAGATCGGCAAACGAACCATTATTCCTGCCCTCGACACCGTTCCAACCTCACGGTCTCGCCGCTGTGTTTGGGCCGGGCCCGGGCCAGATCACGCTTGCGTGGGAAGCACCCGATGTGAACGGAGGTGTGGACGTCGTCGGTTATACCGTCACGGCGGCGCAGGGAGAAAATGTGCAGTCCATGTTTGCAACGGGCACTTCGGTCACGTTCGATGGGCTGTCGTGGGGGGATTCGCCAACATACTTC
>CALAPX010000243.1 GCA_937888355.1 uncultured Spartobacteria bacterium | reverse complement strand
ACCTTGACAGTAAATTCAGCCATTGCGCGACCGGTCACGGAGAAACCAAATATCATTTTTATCCTCTTGGATGATCTGGGGAAGGAGTGGATCAGTTGCTACGGTGGGGAGGGCATCGAGACGCCGAACATCGATCAATGCTCGCGCTTCATGTCGCTAAAAGATGTGACATGACACCAGGCCCCTCGGGTGATTAGGGTGAGCATTTAACGACAGCCCTAAAACTCTCAAATGATCAGTCGCCAAAGCCAATCCACCGCAATTGCCACCCTCCTCGCCACGCTGCTCCTTCCCGCCGCTCCGCTGCTGGTTGCCGCGCCAGCAAACCTTCCCACCCCGCCGCAGGTCTGGGCGAAATACGATCCCGATGCCGGTGACTTCAAGGAGGAGATCGTCTTCGAAGAGACCAAAGACGGCATCTACTACAAAGACGCCTACATCAGTGCTTACGTCAATGGCGAGGAAGTCCGTGTCTACTGCAAATACGCGGTTAAAGCCGGGGCGAAAAAAGCTCCGGGCTTGATGAATGTTCATGGTTGGTATGGCACCGCCTTTCTGGATATGAAATCTGTGGAAGACGGCTGGGCAGTCATGTCACATGACTATTCAGGTCTGCAGCATCGCGGCACACCCCACACGACAAAGTATCCCAAAGCTCTGGACCATGGGCGGATGAATGCAGAGCTCATCTATTCCACAATGCCCGACCGCAAGCAACTGACCGATCCCACTGCTACTTCACACTATCTGTGGAATGCCGTTCAGCGCCGGGTTGTCAGCTACCTGATCGATCAGAAAGAAGTTGATGCAGACCGTATCGGAGCCAAGGGGTATTCCTACGGCGGCACGCTCATGTGGAATCTCGCCATGGATTCGCGGATCAAAGCAGTCGTTGCCTACTTCGGAATCGGGTGGCTTGAGTATTACCGGAACAAGGGGGTCTGGCTCTACGACCTACCACCGAAAAACATACCCAAGACATCTGGCGAGGAGTTGGTCCTGTCAGCCATTGCTCCCGAGGCCCACGCGCCCTACATCAAGGCCGCCTGCCTGTGGCTGAATGGATCGAACGACCACCACGGCGGTCATGAGCGCGGCGAGCAGACCTTCAAGATGTTTCAACCCGGTGTCCCATGGACTTTTGCCATTCAGGCGCGCGGCCACCACAACACCAACAAACTTGGAAATGATGCCAAGCTCTGGCTGGAAAAATATGTCCTCGGCAAGGACATCGACTGGCCCGCCCGTCCGAAAACCGAGATCCGCCTCGATGCCCAAGGAGTGCCGGAGTTCGTGCTCTCTACTGGCTCAACAAAGGATCTCCAAAAAGTCGAGGCGTGGTATGCGCTCAAGGAACCCGTGAGCTTTGGCCGGCACTGGCGGGATGCCCCGCTCCAGCGCAACGGCGATACATGGGTAGCAAAGCTCCCCGTAGCAAATGTGGATGACTATGTTTTCGCCTTCGCGAACCTCACCTACAATGGATCCTACGAAGGACCGATCGTGATCTCCTCCGACTTCACTGCCGCTATTCCCTCCAAGCTTGGAAAAGCCGTGGCGACCGACACCAAAGCGGAAAACCTCTCGGATGAGGAATCTCTCTGGAGCGACACTGCCCCAGTCGAAGGCGTTGGCGGCATCAAAGGCATCCGCCCACTTGACAACAACAAGGGGATGTCCTGCAAACGCTTCAACGATCCGAAATGGAAGGCCCCGAAAGGCGCCTCTCTTTCCTTCAAATTCTACTGCACCCAACCGCAAACCCTCATCCTCGATGCCGGCAACAACTTCAAGACGCAGATTCAAATCACCGCCTCCGACGACTGGCAGAGCATGGTGATTCCCGCCTCGCAACTCCGCTGGGGCGGCAACGCGCATCCTCTGCCCGATTGGAGCACAGTCTCGACCATCGCCTTCAACCCCGCCCCGCAGCAGGACATCTCCAAGGTCATCTTCGCCGAAATCAAGTGGAAGCCCGCTACGCCATAACAGGGTTCATACCAAAAGCCGCCTGCTTTTGGACTTTGTAGCGGCGGTCTATGACCGTCGGGGACAGTCGATTTCGTCGGTCATAGACCGACGCTACAGCGCTCGGGTTTTTAAAAAGAGAGTCAAAAGGAATCGGGCACTTTTATACCCCCAGCACCCGAGAAATCGA
>CALAPX010000242.1 GCA_937888355.1 uncultured Spartobacteria bacterium | reverse complement strand
ATTAAAACTTTTCGAACTTAAATTAAAATAAATGCCAAAAAATTTTACTACAGCAGTTTATAATATACAGTAAGCTTATATTAATGGTTCCATTTATGCGCGGCGCTGGAAACTCCCATTTGCCAAAAAGCACAAGAACGACTTGAATAATTAGACGCTTGAAACAATCCCAGAACAATCCCGACCTTTTGCGTCTACAGCGCGAATTTTTCGATCAAATCGCCAATCTCGATTCGTTTATGTCGATCTTGCGTTCCTTGGGGGGCATTTGTTTTTTTATGAAGGACAGCGAGGGGCGTTTTATGGGTGGGAATAATGCGGAGTTTTCGAAACTTGGGGTCGCCTCTGAGCATGACCTCGTGGGCAAGACAGACACAGATTTTTTCCCGCCAAATTTCATTCTGCTATACCGCAAGGACGACTTGAAAGTCATGCGCTCGGGCCAGCCGGTGTTGAACCGTGTGGAGCCAGTATTAAACCCGGATGGTAGCTTCAGTTGGCACATAACCAGCAAATATCCGCTACGAAACTCTCAGGGAGTCAGCATCGGAATTATGGGTGTCATGCGGGATTTCGATGGATCCTCGATGCCTTGGAACCTCCAGCGCCCATTTATGCGGGTCATGGAGTATATAGATAAAAATTTCCACGAGGAAATCCTGATGAAGCACCTTGCTGAGGCGACGGGTCTCTCGCTCAGTCAATTCGAGCGTCGATTCACGGAGGTCTTCGGCCAGACGCCATCGAGGTTCCTTGTTCGGTACAGACTCACCAAGGCAAGCCATTTGCTTGTGAGTTCGGATAAGACAATCGGCACAGTGGCAGTGGAGTGTGGATTCTGCGACCACAGTCACTTCACGCGCTCGTTTTTGGGGATGTTTGGGATCACTCCCGGCCAGTACCGCCGTATCAAAAGCTGATCCGTCGAAGTACTTTGGAGTTTACTTGAATTCAGGGACTGGGAAAGATGTTGGGTGATGAAGTTTTCTACTCAGTTCTACGTGATGCTCATGAGTGTGTTGACTCTCGGCTCGCATGCTTCAATTCAAGCGCAGGCGCCGCATTCCGGTCCGAGCCTTCCCCCGGCAAATGTTGCTCAATGGCACGATTTGCTCGCCCCGGATTTGTCGAATGCAGAGTTTCCAGAGGGGATTTGGTCATTTGAGAACGGCGAACTCACCGCAACGGAGGACAAAGTCATCTGGACAAAGAAAGAGTTCCAAAATTTCATTCTCGATTTTGAGTTCAAGGTCGGACCGAATGCAAACAGTGGAGTGCTCATTTACGTGACAGATCCCGCGAAGTGGGTGCCAAACTCTGTGGAAGTCCAACTCCTCGACGACTCGGGGGCGAAGTGGGAGAAGATCGATTCAAAGTGGAAGTGCGGTGCGATCTTCGGGCGAGTGGCCCCCAGTAAGAGTGCCGTTAAAGCACCCGGAGAGTGGAATCATTGCAGCATCACTTGCCGTGGCCCGCATATTGAAGTCGTGCTGAACGGCGAGAAAGTATCAACTATGGATATGACGAAGTGGACCTCTGCGACACACAACCCTGATGGGTCGAAGATGCCGCCTTGGTTGAGTAAGCCCATGAGCAGCCATCCCACCAACGGCAGGATCGGCTTTCAGGGAAAGCATGGCGGAGCGCCTGTATGGTTCCGCAATATCAAGATTCAGGACATCCCCTGATTGCTTGAAAGCCCGCGCTGCATTCTTGGATGCAAGGAAAAAAGGGGCGGTCGTTGCGCCACTTGATCATCTGCAGAATTCCTGAAGTATAGACGCGATGGACTACGATCTCATTGTTATTGGATCGGGGCCGGCGGGGGAAAAAGGAGCGGCACAAGCAGCCTACTTTGGGAAAAAAGTGGCGCTCGTAGAACGGGGGGCATTTTGTGGCGGAGCGGCGGCAAATACTGGAACACTTCCTTCAAAGACACTCCGTGAGTCGGCGCTTCATTTATCAGGATTTCGTAAGAGGCAGCTATATGGAGCCGGGCTTGCCGAGCCTCCCCGGGTCGAGGCCCACATGTTTCTGCGGCATTTCAGGCAGGTCCGCAACCAAGAGAGGAAGCGAATTGCCATCAATATGGAGCGGCATAACGTGGAAACGTATCGCGGGACTGCATCGTTTGTGGATCCACATCAAGTTCAGGTGAAGCATGCAGACGGCTCCTTAACGCTCCTTCGATCGGAAATTATTCTGATCGCAAGCGGAACGCGGCCACACCATCCGTCGTCGTTTCCTTGGCATGACAAGCGATTGTGTGAGTCTGACAGCATTTTACAAATCCGCTCCCTGCCTGAAAAATTGCTGGTTATTGGTGGCGGGGTGATAGGCAGTGAGTACGCCTGCATTTTTTCCGCACTGGGGGTGGAAGTGACATTGGTGGATGGTCGCTCAAGATTAATGGGATTTCTTGACGCTGAGGTATCTGCGGCCCTCGAAAAAGCCATGCGAAACATGGGGATCGAGCTTCTTTTAGGTGAAAGTGTGGACTCCCTGGAATCTGGAAAACACCTGACAGCAGTTTTCGGAAAGGGAGGCAAAGGATCATTTGATGCAGTGCTTGCAGCTAGCGGCCGGGCTGGAAATACCGATGGGCTGCATCTCGAACAGATCGGGATTGAGCCGGACAAGCGGGGGCTTTTAAAGGTCGATGATCATTACCGAACCAGCGTGCCCAATATCTATGCGGCGGGAGATGTTATTGGATTTCCTGCGCTTGCTTCCACGTCGATGGAGCAGGGGCGCTTGGCCATGTGCCACGCCTTTGATTTAAAATATAAAACCAATCTCGCCCGCATCCTCCCACTTGGTATTTACACGATCCCGGAATGCTCAAGTGCTGGAGATAGTGAGGAGTCTCTCCGTGAGAAGGGAATTCCCTACGTAGTGGGCAAGGCAGAGTACTCCAAAAACAGCAGGGGCTTCATCATTGGTGACAAGGATGGGTTTCTTAAACTCCTCTTTCGGGCTTCTGACATGAGGTTGATGGGAGTTCATTGTATCGGCGAAGTGGCCACCGATCTGGTGCATATCGGTCTCACTGCGCTTTTGTTGGAGCAAGGCGCAGACCTTTTCATTGATACATGCTATAATTATCCAACTCTCTCGGAGATGTACAAATATGCAGCCTATGACGCCCTAGGGCGTGCGCAGCGCGGTGAGATTTGCCAAGGGGGGTAAGCTGTCGGATATGAGTGGAGGTTTTTATTTCAGCACGGCAGCAAGGATCGGGGCGGTACTCCTATGCGGCCTGTGGCTCACCGCATGCGCATCCCCGCGTGAACGAAGGCTCACCGCTACTGCCTATTGCGGCTGCGGTTCCTGTTGCGACTGGGAGCGGGGAAGTTGGAAGTTTCTCAAGCTCGATCTTTTGAACAGATACGTGAGCAAGGGCAATCGGCGAGGAAAGCCCTATACCGGGAAAACGGCTTCTGGAACCAAACCCCGAGAGCCACACGCCGGTCTCTTTACCAGTGACAGCCTCCAACGGCCATGGGCAATTCCGTTTAAGATAATCCTGCCATGGAATATCCCCTCGAGAGATGGAACCATCGCTGCCGACACCCGCTACTACCGCTTCGGCACACGGATGCACGTCCCCGGTTGGGGATGGGGAGTGGTCGAAGATCGGGGCGGCGCCATCAAGGGACCCGACCGTATTGACTTGTACCACAAGTCCCACCGAGACGGCCTCAAGTGGGGAAGAAAAACCCTGCCCGTCACCATCGTTAAAAAATAAGCCTTGCTCGGCCTGCCGCCCTCCCCAAGGGATCCATCACCACATGAGGTTTGTAGTGACGCGATCATGCTAACAGAAGTGTCATATTGGTTAGCGTATTCGGGCACTAGGGCGTCGCTAGGCCAAAGCAAGGTCGAGGGGGCAATGAAAAAGAGGGGCATTTGGGAGATCAAGCATGCTGAAAGATAAACGCTGCCTTGCAACGGTCAGCAATCTCCACCAGCCCTGAAAAACGCCTAGCGATTTCGCATTGGCTAGGGAACTGGAGCGGGTAGAGGGAATCGAACCCTCATGGCCTGCTTGGAAGGCAGGAACTTTACCATTAAGCTATACCCGCTAGGAATGGTGAATACTTAGGGGCGGGAGGGCCTGCTGGTCAACTGGAAACTCAAGCAGCACTCGTTTCGCGATGGGCTTTGTAGTTTGAAACAAAGGATTCACGGAATTGCTGAAATGTCCCTTGGATGATGTGTGCACGAGCCTGTCGCGTAAGGTTCAGGTAAAAGTGAAGGTTGTGGATCGAGATAAGACGCAGGCCGAGGATCTCCTCGGCTTTGACGAGGTGACGGAGATAAGCGCGGGAGAAGTGGCGGCAGGCGTGGCATTCGCAGCCCAACTCGATGGGGGAGGGGTCTTCGGCGAAGGGGGCGTTTTTAAGGTTGAGGGTGCCTGCGGCGGTAAATGCGGTGCCGTTGCGAGCAAGGCGGGTGGGAAGCACGCAATCAAACATGTCCACTCCACGCGCAATCATTTCGATGATTTGAGGAGGGGTGCCGAGTCCCATTGCGTACCGTGGGCTGTCCTGAGGGAGGAAGGGAACGGCATTTTCGATGGCGCGGAACATTTCGTATTCGGGTTCCCCCACACTGACGCCTCCGACGGCGTAGCCATCAAAGCCGATCTCTACGAGTGCGCGGGCGCTTTTCTCTCGCAGATCGGCGTGAGAGGAGCCTTGGACGATGCCAAAAAGGAGGGGCCGATTTTCCTCAGGTTGTGCATCCCACCAAGCACGGCACCGATGGGCCCAGCGAATGGTAAGATCGAGGCTCTTGGAGGCATCCTCGTAGCTGCATGGATGCGGGGGGCACTCGTCGAAAAGCATGACAATATCGGAACCGAGGTCGCGCTGGATTTCCATTGAGGTTTCGGGGCCAATGAACGTGGGGGTGCCGTCGAGATGATTTTGGAAATGGACGCCTTGCTCAGTAATCTTGCGGAGCTTTGCGAGGGAGAATACTTGAAAGCCGCCGCTATCGGTGAGGATCGGACGGTCCCACGCCATGAAATGATGGAGCCCTCCGAGGCGGGAAATGAGCTTTTCTCCGGGCCGTACATGGAGGTGGTAGGTATTGCCGAGAATAATCTGCGCGCCGAGCCCACGAAGTTCCTCGGGGGTCATGGCTTTGACGGTCGCTTGGGTGCCGACCGGCATGAAGACAGGTGTTTGAATGGGGCCTCGGCGCGTTTGTACGGTGGCCGCACGGGCATCTCCTTCGGCCGCCTCGATAGTAAATTGGTTGCTCAATCCAAGTAGGGATTGTGATCCCTGATTAATTTTTTGGCGCAGCGCCAGCGATGGCGAGGGAGACGGTCACAGTGTCGGAAACCTTGTCGAGGTTTTCGCCAGGCTTGATGCCGAATTCGCTGCGGCTGAAGGTAAAGGTAGTCCGCACCACGAGAAGATCACCTTCGGTGCTGCCTCCAGTCCTGTCAGCAAGCCTGCCAGGAAGGTAAGTCACCTTTACGGGGGCGGTGATCTTCTTTGAAATGCCCTTGAGTGAGAATACGCCTGTGACTTCTGCGGTTCCTGAGGGGCCGTCTTTTTGGCGATTAAGAATCTCTGACACTTCAAATGAAATTTCCGGATGCGCTTCGGTGTCGAGCCATCCATCGCCGAGCATGTGATCTTGCATCACGGCGTTCGGCACCCGCAGGGACTTGGCGTCCACAATGATTTTTCCAGTAACCTCGGTGGGGTTCTCGGGATCGAGTGTAATCGTTCCGGAGATGCCGTTTGTAGTGCCGCTGATTGATTCAAGCGGGGCATCAAGGGTGAAAGTCACATTGTTGACCCCTTTGGGATCCTTGAAGTCAAAGGTGGATGTTTCCGCAAGGGAATTGGAGACGATTAGTGCTGCAGCAAGCAGTGCGATATATGGTTTCATGAGCTTTTTTTTGAATACAAATTCGGCAGATAGGCGATGCCAAGAACAAGGCCGGAAATTGTGGCGCCCAATGCGATAAAATCAACACCTGGGACAAAACGCTTTTCCCAAACCGGGTATTCGATCCCTGTGATCGCATCGATTTTCATGGTGGCAACAGATGTTTTCGTCCAGCCCGCATTGGCTCCGGCGAAGAACCACCAAGCGAGGTTGATGGCTAATACAATAGCGGCGGTAAATTGAAGGACTCGTTTCATGAAGTCATCACTTTTGGGCGGGTGGCGAGGCTTTTGGAATCACAACTTCGCGCAAGGTCGGGTTTTGCAAATAAGCACACTGGCTCTCTGTGCCGACGATACCGGTTGCCTGGATATCCAACCCAACGTTTTTCTTGAGCAAGACCATCGAGAAATCACCTTTTGATCTATCGAAGCAAAGAGAGGCATCGCGCGGGGTTGCCTCCTTGAAGGTGAGGTGGAAACGACCACTTTTGTCCTCTTTGAATCCTCCAATTGTTCCAGTGATAGTGGCGGATTGCCCTTTGCGCCGGAGTATCGCTTCACGTTCCTTCCAGGAGAAGGAAGTGCGACCGGCTCCTTTTTTATCGGCTTGGGCGATTATGCTCGAGTGGGGGGTTGCTTTGGAAAACGCACCGAGGGTCCAGTAACTCGCTCCAGCAAGGAGGAGTGCGCCCGCGGTGGCGGCGAGCAGGATTTTTTGTTTTGAAGCAGACCCCGGTGGAATTAAGGCTAGCGGAGGCTGAATTGGGAGTGCGGGAGAGGAACGGAAATTGGGGGCTTGCGCTTTACGAATCGAGGGGAGCGACTTAAGCGCCTCAGAGGCTGATGGTGGTCGCGTCTCCCTATCTTGGGCAAAGAGGCGTTCGACCCATGAAATCAAGGGCTGTGGAAGGTCGGGTCGCAAAGATGCCAATGGGTCGTGGTCATGGGCGAGATGTGCAGCCACCACTGCGGGGACAGATTTTCCTCGAAAAGGATGCTTACGGGTAAGGGATTTGTAGAACACACATCCGAGTGAGTAGAGGTCGGTGCGGTGGTCGATGGGACGCGCTTCAAGTTGTTCCGGCGACATCATGAATATCGAGCCCATGAGGGCTCCGGATTGGTCCAACGTTTGCAGAGAGGGTTCCTCGATCACCTTGGCGAGTCCAAAATCGAGGATCTTGACTTGGAAGCCGCCAGAATGTTGGCCAGCAATCATGATATTACCCGGTTTGATGTCCCGATGAACCATGCCGATCGCGTGTGCGGCCGCGAGTCCTAGGAGGCATTGCGATGCAAAATCAACGAAAAATGAAGCATCCATTGGCTCATTGAGATCATCCACAGTCTGACCCGGCATATACTCCATGACGACCAGTACCTCGTCATTTGATCTCACGATATCGTGGACGGTGATGATGTTCGGATGCTGAAGGCTCGCCAAATGGGTTGCTTCGCGGATAGCAGATGTTTCAACCAGCTTGGGAGATTGCTCTCCTTGATTGTGAATTTGCTTAATGGCAACCCAGCGCTTCAAGGTGCCATCGTAGGCGAGAAATACAGCACCTTCGCCACCCGCGCCAAGTCGACGCTGGATCGTATAGCGTCCATTTCCAAAAGTCTTTGGATGCCCGATCTTTTCCACCGGGCTAACCAACCAGATTCACGCCCAAACTCAAGGAGCAACAACCCAAAGGAGTATAGAATCTTGAAGCAGCCGTCGATCAGGCGGCTGTGGAAGCAGATTGAAGCTCTAGTGTGACGTAGGGGCTATCAGGTTGCCTGTGAATAATAATGTTTGGAGGAAGTGGCTTCCTGGGACGTCGGGTAGGAGCGGATAAGGCTGCTTGGATTGATTTGAGCTCTTCTAATGCTACTTTGGCCGAAGCCGGCCGATCGTTCCGATCCAAGGCAAAAAGGCGCTCGATCCAAGAGATGAGCGTTGGTGGCAAGTCCGGACGCAAAGATGTCAGTGGTGTAAGTCCATGCTCAAGATGAGCTGTGATCACTGCTGGAACCGAAGCACCCTTGAAGGGGTGCTCTTTAGTGAATGCTTTGTAGAAAACGCATCCTAGGGAATAAATGTCTGATCGAAAGTCGATTGGCTCGGCCCTGAGTTGCTCAGGCGACATCATGAAAATCGAGCCCATCAAGGCGCCAGAATGGTCGCGGGTTTGCTCGCTGGGTTCTTGAATAACCTTGGCGAGTCCAAAATCGAGAATCTTGACCTGGAAATCGTCACTGGATGTCTCTTGAAGGATGATATTTCCCGGCTTGATATCGCGATGGATCATCCCGATCGAGTGTGCGGCAGAGAGGCCTTGAAGGCATTGTTCGGCAAATTTCCAGAACATCCCAAGAGACATGGGGTCGGGGAGTTCATCGATATTTTTCCCTTTCAAAAACTCCATGATAACCAGAATGCCGCTGGGTTGCCTGATGAAGTCGTAGACAGTGACAATGTTCGGGTGTTGCAAGCTTGCAAGCCGGGAAGCCTCTTCAATTGTAGCCATAATGGCTTGGGCTTGCTCTAGATCAGGGATTCCACTGGCATCGGTGCCGATGGATTTCTTTTCAGCATGGATTTTTTTAATCGCAACTTTCCGGTTCAAGACGCAGTCCATTGCCAGATAGACCGCTCCTTCACCGCCAGAGCCTACCTTTTTCAGAATTTCATAGCGTCCGTCGCAGATTTGATCCGAAGGCTGAAGGGATTCCATGCCAAAAGGAAACAACATCGATGCGATCCGCTCAAGAGATATCGCACAAGTGACAGGACGCTTGATCACCGATACTGGAGGGGATTAAGACATTCGGAATGATTCCGCTCTGCAGGTCGCTGATATCCATCCGGAGGAAATTCTGACAGTGAATTGGGTAACGGTAATTTGGGCAATGGCCGCAGCCGCATCGCTGGCTTTGGCGGGAGTCCATGGATTCGTATGGTTGCGTCAACACGCGGCAGTTGCGAGCCTGCTTTTCTGCCTGGTGGCCATTGGTACCGCAGGGATGGCTGCTTGCGAGTTATGGATGATGAATGCTCTCACGACAGAGGAATATGGAGTGGCATTGAAGTGGTTCGCATTTCCCTTGTGGTTGATGACCGTCGCCCTTGTCGGATTCATTCATTTCTATCTCGGATCGGACCGGCCATGGCTGGGTTGGGCGGTTTGTGGCTTGAGAACCATCGCATTGGCTCTGAATTTTGTGGCTAGTCCAAATGTCTACTATTCATCCATTCAGGAATTGAGGCGTATTCCATTTTTGGGATCCGAGGTTTCTGTGGTCGATGGCATGCCGAATCCCCTGATGTTGTTTGGTCAACTGAGTCTCCTGCTGCTAGCCGCATATGTGCTTGATGCCACGTTGAGCGGGTACCGCCGAGGCGACCACCGCAGGGCATTGAGTGTGGGCACCAGCATGGTGTTTTTTGTCTTGGCTCTCTCGTTGCAAACGATGCTTGTGTTGTGGAATGCGATTGATGCGCCGATGGTCGCCAGCCTGTTCTTTCTTGGGATTGTGGCGACGATGGGAGCGGAGTTGAGTAACGATCTTCTGCGTGCTGCCAAGCTGGCTGAAGGCCTGCAGATGCGCGAGCGCGAGTTGCGCGGTGAACGAGAGGTCACGGATGCAATTTTCAATAGCGCTCCAGGCATCATTTTTCTGGAGGACGATGCCGGTGGGATCGTTCGCTGGAATTCGCCAATCGATAATGGCGGCCCCATCGAAAAGCTTGGCGGCGACAAGTTGGGAGCCCTTTTATACCGGTCAGGAGACTTGGCGGAATTGAACCGTGCCCGACAAGCCACTTTCGAGATAGGCCGATATGAGTTCGAGCTCGATTTGAAAGGCCGTGGAGAGAGGCCGATGAGGTATTTTTTCAGAACAGTTAAGGTATCCTTTGATGGACGGCCACACATGATCGGGGTTGGTATTGATGTGAATGCCCTCCGGCAGTTGGCATTCGAGGCGGCCAAGCAGAAGGAGGAACTCGCCCACCTGACAAGTTTTGCCTCGATGAGCGAGTTATCAAGTTCCCTGGCCCACGAGCTCAACCAACCACTGGCGATTATTCTTAGCAACGCCCAGGCGGCGCAAAGGTTGATAGCCCTAGAGAAGCCCGACTTGGGGGAACTGGGCGAGATTCTGGCGGATATTGTCAGTGCGGACATACGGGCAGCAGGTGTGATCAAGCGGTTGCGGTCGATTCTGCAACACGGCGAGCCTTTGCTTGAGCCTGTGGATCCAATTGATCTGATCAGGCAAGTCTTGCGTTTGGCCAAGAGCGATTTGGAAATTGCGGGGGTGACAGTCTCCGTGCGGCACCAACGCCGGCTGCCTGCGGCGCACGCAGACCGCATTCCAGTTGAGCAGGTATTGTTGAACCTGATCAAAAATGCCACCGAGTCCATGGAGGAAAATGGCTCCAAGCCCAAGCAGTTGTCTGTCCACTGTGTAATTGAAGGCCGGGCACTGCGTTTTTCAGTCCGAGACAACGGATGCGGACTGCCCGAGGATTCGGATAAAATCTTTGAGGCATTCCGCACAACCAAGCCGAATGGATTAGGTCTAGGGCTGACAATTTGCCAAACCATCATCAAGGCCCATGGAGGGAAGCTACTTGCTGAAACAAACAAATCGCGCGGGGCTACATTCCACTTCACACTGCCGATCGCTTCATGATTACGCTAAATTCCAGAGGCCCAGTTTATCTGGTAGATGACGAACCCGCCCTGTTAAAGGCATTGTCGCGCTTGTTGAAAGCAGAGGGGTTTATGGTCAAGGCATTCGGGAGTGCCTTGGATTTCCTTGGGTCATCCGTTGCGTCAGGACCTGGCTGCGTGGTTGTGGATGAAGCCATGCCAGGAATGACCGGATCGGAATTGCAGCACAGTCTGCAGAATCTCAGGAGCAGTCTAGCGGTAGTCTTTCTTACCGGAAATGGCGATATTCCGATGAGTGTTCGTGCCATCAAAAGAGGGGCGGTGGATTTTCTGACCAAACCGGTGAAAGACGAAGAGTTGATTGCTGCGATCAGGGCGGGGCTGAAAAAAACCGGAGAAATGGTTGTGGAACGGAGCGAGATCAAGGTGCTGGAGGAGCGCCACGCTTTGCTCACAGGGCGGGAGCGCGAGGTGATGCTGGAAGTCGTGCGGGGGCTTCCCAATAAACAGATTGCCGGCAAGTTGGAGATTGTTGAGCAGACGGTCAAAGTTCACCGCAGCCGGGTGATGCATAAAATGGGGGCCGAGTCCCTCGCCGACCTTGTGCTGTTC
>CALAPX010000241.1 GCA_937888355.1 uncultured Spartobacteria bacterium | reverse complement strand
AACTCTTCGATTTCAACTTGCCAGAGATCGGCCCGGAGCAGGTTGATATTCGCGTTGAGTATTGTGGCATTTGCCATTCCGATCTAAGCATGCTCCGCAACGAGTGGGGTATGACATCTTATCCCCTCGTGCCAGGCCATGAGGTGGTCGGTCGTGTCGAGGAGGTTGGCTCCATGGTGAAAACATTGAAGCCCGGCGACCGTGTCGGCCTCGGCTGGTTCTCGGGCAGTTGCATGACATGTCAGCAATGCCTTGGTGGAGACCAAAACCTCTGCTCCCAAGGTGAAGGCACAATTGTGGGTAGGCATGGCGGATTTGCCAATCGAGTGCGCTCCCACTGGATTTGGACCACACCACTCCCTGATTCTCTATCTGGCGAAACGGCAGGCCCGCTTTTTTGCGGAGGGATCACGGTCTTCAGCCCGATTCTTGAATTCGGTGTGCGCCCGACTGACCGTGTCGGGGTGATTGGAATCGGTGGGCTCGGGCATCTTGCCTTGCAGTTTCTAAACAAGTGGGGATGCGAGGTTACCGCATTTACGTCGACTCCAGATAAAGTTGATGAACTCTCCGCACTCGGTGCTCACCGCATTGTAAACTCTCGCGATTCGTCAGCGCTAAAATCTGAGGCCGGGAAATTCGATTTCATTCTCAGCACAGTTGCCGTGCCCATGGAATGGAGCGACTATATAAATGCCCTCGCTCCTCGCGGGAGACTTCACACGGTCGGCGCAGTATCAGAGCCCATCCCAGTGGGTGCATTTCCGCTCATCATGGCTCAGCGAAGCATTTCAGGCTCACCACTAGGAAGTCCCTCAACAACAGTTAAGATGCTTGAATTCTGCGCGCGCCACCAGATTTCCCCAACTGTACAGGAATTTCCGATGGCCAAGGTTAATGATGCAATAGAGCTTCTTGAGCACGGCAGCCCGCGCTACAGGATCGTCTTGAAAGCTTGATTCACCTCCGGCGACCAATGGTTTTTCTTATTACAAAATACGCAGTCACTTCGTTTGTGATTGTTCTGGTCTCTGAAATCGCCAAAAGGAGTGATCGTCTCGGCGCGCTGATTTCCTCCCTCCCTTTCGTCACCATCATGGTTATGGTGTGGATGCATCTGGAAAAACAGGATGTCTCAAAAATTTCCAATCATGCATTCTACACGTTTTGGTATGTCCTCCCCACATTGCCCATGTTTCTTCTCATGCCTTGGCTTTTGCATAAAGGAACCGGATTTTGGTGGGTTATATTTTGTTGCGCTCTACTAACGTTTTTTTGTTTTTTACTTACATCATACGTCGCCAAGCGAGTTGGCGTTGATCTGCTGCCCTAACCAAAATTGCCTTCTGACCCTCTCCGTACGTTGCCTCACTGTGGTATTAAATGATGCTTTTATGGTTTTTATCGAACAATTGAAAATAAGTTGAAACTCGTCCGATATTTTAGTGTTGGATACGGTCGAGACCTTCGGGTCCCTAAAAATAAATAAAACCACAACCTATGATCAAAATGAACATCGCCCTCAAAACCCTTGCAATCGTCACCTCGATTTCACTCGTTGGGGCCACACTCGCCGAAGCCAAGGAGGCTAAAGCAAAACCTGCCAAAGATCCAAAAGCAGCATTTGAAAAATTAGATGCCGATAAAAGCGGTTCGGTTAGCAAAGAGGAATTCTGCGCCACCGCTAAGGATCCTGCAAAAGCAGAGCAGGCCTTCGCAAAAAAAGACACTGATAAAGATGGTTCTTTGAGCCTCGAAGAAATGTCTGCTGGCGGTCAGAAAAAAGCCAAAGGCGACAAGCCCAAGGCAAAGAAAGAAAAGCCTGCGGCGAAAGCCCCAGCTGCTGAATAAACCCCTCACTTAGAATAAATATTCATAGCGGCGCCATTATG
>CALAPX010000240.1 GCA_937888355.1 uncultured Spartobacteria bacterium | reverse complement strand
TTGAAGGTAATTCGCGCCAACGACGGAGGTCCTGATATTTTAACGACCAAGGTCTCGATCAAAGGAGATGATGATACCTTTATCGTGAAGAAGGCCGAGTCACCATTCACCGTGCGCGATTACATCAACCCCCGCGACCCAAATCATCTTCATTACTATATCTGGCGTTGGTATGGACAAATCGCTGGAGGAACGGACGAGGTGGTGCGCCATACATTTTCCGGGGAAGAGGGGAATGATTTGACGATTTGGAGTCCTGGATTCAATGGCAAGGAGGCTTATAAACTCTCGTCATGGAATAGAACCCAAAAGAAATTCACTGTGCTCCTGTATTCGGATGGAGCCAATGGCAAGTCATGGGCCAAAGTCACGATTCCCTCGACGATTCAAAACGGGCGCTATTTCAACAATGCCCAGTCGAAGCTGGATTTTCGCGGGGAGGGCTTCCAGGACGGAACAAAATACATCGCCCGTATGATCACCAAAAATATCTGCCGCAAGACAGGCAAGGATATCGGGGTCTTCAAAAAGGAATACGGGCCGTTTCTAGTAAAAAACGGAAAGCTTAAGGCCGATGTTGAGTTTATGAACAAATTCACAATGATCGAATTTTTGCCCACCAACAAGAAGCTCAAGAAACTCCCCAAGGATTCGGAGACAGAGTAACCATTTCTCGCTGCGAAATGGTTATCCGTCACCTTTCAGACCAACCCACTTTTATCACCAAGGATGGCTCGCACATTCGTGAAATCCTGAACACCTCAAATGCTCCAGTCCGGAATCAAAGCCTCGCTGATGCCAAGGTGGATGCCGGGTGCTCCACAGAACGCCATTACCACAAGCTGAGTGAGGAATTTTATTTCATTCTGAGCGGATCGGGAGTCATGGAAGTCGATGGAATAACCAAGACAATAGGCCAAGGGGATGCCGTTCTTATTCCGGTTGGATCATCTCATCGAATCACTGCGATGGAGGATATCCATTTTCTTTGCTGCTGCGCTCCCCCATACACGCACGATGACACGTATTTCCAAGAGTTGGAGAGGAAGTGATTGCTCCCTTGGGGTTGACGGGTTTGATACGATGAAAGTTGAGGTTATCTGCATGGTGCGATCGTTTTTTTTACGTGCTCTAACGGTGTTTTTTGTCGCGGGGTCTTTCCCTTTGACGGCGGCTACAGCCGACTCGTCGCGACTCGAGAACAATATCGAAAATTATATCAAGTCACTCAGGAGTAGAGGCTCTATCCGCTCCCATGAGCGCAGTGCATGGGTTGTCTCGGATCTTTCCAGTGGCACGAAGTTGGCATCGATCAATGAGAGCACGCCGCTTCAGGCCGCCAGCATGATCAAACCGTACCTTGCGCTGGCATTTTTTCACAAGGTCGCCTCCGGTTCTCTTCCCTACGGACCGAAGAGCCGCAACCACATGGAGCAGATGATCCAAAAGAGTAATAACTCATCGACCAATTGGGTCATGAAACAAACCGGCGGCCCATCCAGCACCCAAGCACTCCTCAAGAGTCATTACCCCGAATTGTGCCGACAATTAAGCCTTGTGGAATACATTCCTTCCGGCGGGCGCACCTATCGCAATATGGGGTCTGCCGCCGACTACTCCCGCTTTCTTTCAGCCTTGTGGAATAAAAAACTTCCGTATTCGAGCGAAATTCTCCGCATTATGAACCTCCCGGGGAAGGACCGCGTTTATACAGGAGCCAATGCCATTCCCTCCGGAACAAGGGTTTACAATAAGACTGGCAGCACTGCGATGTGTTGCGGAGACATGGGAATCCTCGTTGCCAAGGGCCGAAATGGGAAAACCTATCCTTACGTTGTGGTCGGAATTATTGAAAGCGCCGTGCGCAACCGATCCTATGGAAGCTGGATTTCAAGCCGTGGCGATGTGATCAGGGGCGTCTCAAATATCGTCTATAGTGAAATGAAGCGACGCTACCCATTGTAAGCAATTGGGCAGGGGATCTTCTCCCGCTGGTGTCGCTGCCAAAGCTGGCTTCTAACAAATCCACACAAGTGCAGGGATTCTTTTTTTAGTTCAAATCCGCAGGAGCGGATGGTGGGGGATGGGCATTGGAGTGATTTTGCCGGAATTTGTGCCATCGCTTGAAAAAGGCGATACATGCTCCAGAGCGCGATTCTTGCCAGGGTTCCACTCATGGGGTTTTCAGGGACTGTAAAATCCGTATTCACCCATTGCCCTTCGGGTGAAGAGGCCTTTGAAAGAGAATCAACCACCC
>CALAPX010000239.1 GCA_937888355.1 uncultured Spartobacteria bacterium | reverse complement strand
TCCTGAGTAGCTCAGTGGTAGAGCGGTCGGCTGTTAACCGATTGGTCGTAGGTTCGAATCCTACCTCAGGAGCCACCTTAATTTATTCTATGGGGTGATTACCTTCTTACGCCGGGGGGGTGGCATTTGATTTTTTAGAATGTCATGGGAAACAAAAATCGGAATTCGCTTCATTTGAAGCATCGAAGGATTTTTTTCGGGAGGTTCGCCCGGGGTGTGTTGGTCGCCGGGGGATTGATACTCGGTTCGCTTGGGCTCGGGGTATTTGGCTATAGGTTTGTGGCCGGGTTGGATTGGATCGAGGCTGTACTGAACGCATCGATGATTTTAACAGGCATGGGTCCGGTCGGGGAGTTGAACAGCAATGCGGCCAAGTTGTTCGCATCCTTTTACGCCTTGTTTTCAGGGCTCGCATTTGTCACGGCGAGCGGGATTTTGCTCACCCCGATGCTCCAGCATGTGCTGCGGGTTTTTCATGTTGAGGAGTTGGAGGGTGGTGAAAGTAGCGAGGATCGACGATGAGCGATGGGTATCAGGGGGTGCTCGAGACGGTGGGGTTGACTGTGGGCGGGTGCGGGGTGGCTGTGATTGTCGGGGGAATTTTGATGGCGCTCTGGCGGGCAGTTTCAAGGAGCGAGGGGAGTCGCTATGCAAACTGCCGAAGAGACGTGGGCAGGGCTGTGCTGCTGGGGTTGGAGTTGTTGGTTGCGGGTGATATCATCCGAACCGTGGCGATCGCTCCAACGGCGGAAAATGTCGGAATCCTGGCGGCAATCGTTCTGATTCGCACGTTCCTAAGCTTTTCGCTCGAAATGGAGGTCAATGGCCGTTGGCCATGGGAGGGGGAGAGAATGAGGTGAAAGACGTTAGTCGATGATTGTGACTGGGGTGCCCGATGGGGCGTGTTCAAAGAAAATCTTAACCATGCGTTCGGGCATGCGGATGCATCCGTGGCTGTCTGGGACACCAGGAAGGAAGCCTTGGTGCATGCCTACGGCGGTGGGGCCGAGACGCATGAAGTAAGGCATGGGGGATCCGGCAAAACGTGAGCCTGCCGGCATGGGATCTTTTTGATATGTCACATCTCGAACAAGGACATCGCCCTGGGCATTGACGTAGTCACCATAGAGGTTTGAGACGTGAGCCTTGTTTTTCTGGGTGATTTTATAGCGGCCAGTTGGTGTGCCATGCCCCTCGCGTCCACTGGAGATAGCTGAAATGCCCACGAGTTTTGGGCCTTTGTAGAACATGGCTTGCTGCTCAGATAGCTTGATAACGATGCTCGGGGTGCCATTGACTCCTTCTCCGTCCCAGTAGGAATTCGCATCGGCCATCGTTGAGCTGCTGGAGCGGGAAATGATGGATCCATCGGTCCCCAAATAGGCGGTATTGCGATCCGTAAGCCTGGTGTCGTAATTCACGCAACCGGCAAGGACGGAAGCAAAACATGCGGCAAGGATTGTCAGGCGTGGAATGAACATCGGTTGCGGAATTAAACGTTGTGAGTGTGCGGCGTCAAGACGGGGGCTCAGCGTGAATTGGCAAGCGCGTCGTAAATAGGGTCGTTCCGCAGGAGCGTGGGAATGAAATACGCCCCGAGGCAAGTCGCGAGCATCGGCAAGAAAAGCTCAAAGCAGGAAGTCATTTCGAGGCAGATGACAATTCCAGTAAGTGGAGCGCGGATGCTTGCGGTAAAGAACGCAGCCATGCCGGCCACCGCAAAGGCCAGAGGGGCAGGAAAGATGTCTGGAGCAAGGGAGTGGAGGAGGGTGCCGAAAGAGGCTCCAATAAGAGCACCCAAGGTGACGATGGGAGCAAAGAGTCCACCGGGAGTGCCCGATACGTAGCTCAAGGGACCGAGAAAAAAGCGGGCAAGGGCAATGGTGAGTAAAAGAATGATGCCGCCTTGCCCTGCGAGAACACGCTGGGTGACATCATCCCCTCCACCGACATCTAGGGGCAGGAACCAAGCGACGGCGCCCACGGCAAGCCCGATTAGAAGGGCTCTAGAGAAAAACGGGATGCGTTGCACGGGCCCTCTGCTGGCAACAAGGGAGAGCAGAAATTTATTGTAGGCGACCCCGAGGAATCCAACGAGAAGTCCAAAGCAGGCAAAAGCGGGAAGAATGAACGGAGAGCCAGCGGCGACAATTGCCGTAATTTTATACTCCTGTCCCATGCCGAAGACTCCACGTTGAACAAGTGCGGCTGTGGACGCTGCAGTGGCAGCAAGGACAAAGCCGATGGGGGTGACTTTGCGAAGAACCTCTTCAAGAATGAAGATGGTGCCGCCAACGGGGGCATTGAAAGCGGTGCAGAGGCCTGCTCCAGCGCCTGCCGCCATGAGTGATTTCCAGGCGGTTGGCAGGAAATGGAAAAGGCGGCCAACACGCTCACCGATCACCGAACCCATTTGAACAAGCGGACCTTCACGCCCAAGGACGAGACCCGAGGAGAGGGCCACAAGGCCGCCGAGGAATTTGACAGGAAGGACAAAAGCATGGTTCGGCGTTTCAGTGCCGCGCAGGATGCGCTCCACATCGGGAACGCCACTTCCTGCAGCATTTGGAGCGAAGCGTTTCACCAGATACGCGCCGAGGAGTGCGCATCCGGCAGTCCCGAACATGAGTGCCGCCAGTCCTATCCCCGGCGGCCAGTCCCTCATGGTGACGACAAGGGATTGGCGGAGGGCGTTTCCCTGGGAGAGAAGGCTCAGAAAAGCCACCCCAACGAGACTGGTCAGAGAACCAACCAGTGCCGCGCCGGCAACAAGGGCGAGGCTGTGGAGGAGATTTGGGGGGAAATCTTTAGGAAGGCTGTTGGGATGGTTCTCTTCGGTCACCGGGCAGATTCAATTTCAGAAGCAATACTGCGGAGAGCGGCGAGAGGATTGGGGGCTTTAGTGACCGGGCGTCCGATAACAAGGTAGTCTGCGCCCGCGCGAATCGCTTCTGCAGGAGACATGACGCGTTTTTGATCTCCTAGGTCGCTTCCTGCGGGCCGGACTCCAGGAGTTACGATGGTAAGACCAGGACCAAACATCTTGCGAAGAGGGGCTATTTCTAGCGGGCTAGCAACAACGCCACGGAGGCCGTTCGCCACACCCATTTCAGCAAGGCGAAGGACTTGATTTTCCGGGTTGGATTGAATCCCAATGGATTGAAGAGATTCCGAGTCCATGCTTGTCAGCACGGTAACGCCGAGCACAAGAGTCTTGGACTCCATCGCGGCCTGAACGGATTCCTGTACCATGGCCGGGGCCCCGCAGAGGTGGATGGTGGTCATGTCGACTCCTAGTCGGACTGCCGACCGAACAGCCTCGCGAGCTGTATTTGGAATATCGTGGAATTTAAGGTCGAGAAAAATGCGGGCGCCGAGAGATTGAAGGTCGCGCACAATCGAGGGCCCTTCGGCTGTAAAGAGTTGGAGGCCGATTTTGAACAGGCACCCCTCTCCAGCGAGGGGTTCTACAAGACATTTGGCAGATTTGGCATCTGGAGTGTCAATGGCGATGATGATTTTTTCTTTGGCGGACTGGTTCATTCGCGGATAGATCGGTATCGCATGACAATAGACGCTCCTGCCAAAGTCAACCTTGTGCTACGGGTTCAAGGGAAACGGGCGGATGGATTTCATGCCGTCGAGACACTCATGTCACCGGTGACATTGAGTGATATCTTGGAGATCCGATTGTGCGGCCTCTCCGGGTTGGATTTCTCTTGCAGTGATGCGTCTTTGCCATTGGATGGCACGAATCTTGTGTGCCGAGCTGTTGATTCGTTCAGGAACAGAACAGGTTTTTCTGGCGGGGTTTGTGTGCATTTAAAAAAGAGGATTCCTCATGGTGCCGGTCTTGGCGGGGGGAGTAGCGATGCCGCCGCAGTATTGCTCGGGTTGAATCGCTTGGCTGGTGCCGGGCTGACCTTGGAGGAGCTTGAGGAGGTGGCGGCGGGATTGGGTTCTGATGTGCCGTTTTTTGTGCGTGGGGTGCCGGCGTGGTGCCGTGGGCGGGGGGAGATCGTCGAACCGCTAAAGGAAAAGTTGCCAAATTTGGAATTACTCTTGGTCAAACCGCCGTTCCCGGTTCCAACAGTCTGGGCCTACAATGCGTGGGCAGCCCGATCGGAGAGCGCAGTTCCAGCAACTTCCAGTGGTTCGCTCTGCTCAATTGAGTTGAAGAATGATTTGGAGGGGCCTGTATTTTCTAAGTATCTGATATTGCCCGTGCTGAAGCATTGGTTGATCGAGCAAGCGGGGGTACAAGCGGCGATGATGTCAGGCTCCGGCTCGACGATGATCGCATTTTTGGAAAATGATGTGCAAGGGCTGGAGGCAAGGGTGCATGCAGAGTTCGGGGGTTCTTTTAATTTGTTTCGTTGCCGATTGGCTTCCCGATCACTGGAGGCTGATTGCTGATGGACGCCCCCCTGTTTGAGATCGCGGATTTTGAATTGATGCGCCTCGCCGGGGAGGGAAATGAAAGAGCTTTTGAGATTCTAATTGAGCGCCATCAGGCGTTGGTGATTGGCACAGTGGGAAGGATGCTCGGAGGGTTCGAGGGGGCGGAGGATATCGCACAACAAGTTTTTGTGAGAGCCTGGCGGAGTGCCGATCGTTACAGGCCTGAGGCGAAGTTCACAACATGGTTGATGACGATCGCCCGCAATTTGGTGTTCAACGAGATCAAACGTCGCGGAAAGGTGAAATGGTCTTCAATGGAGAATGAAGCAGGGGTCACACGTGAGTTTGTTGATGCTCGGTCGGTTGATGGATCCGGAGCATTGAGCGAACGGGAGGTCCAGGATGCGATAAGCCAGGCGATCGCTGATTTGCCTGAGATGCAGAGGATGGCCTTGGTTTTGCGGCGGTATGAGGATCTCCCCTATGAAGAAATTGCTGCAATTCTGGGAATCACGCTGCCAGCGGTGAAGAGTTTGATTTTTCGGGCGCGGGAGGAATTAAAAAAAGTGTTGAAGCCATTACTTGAGAGGTAGTTCCAACAATTTAATCAGGGGCGATCAGGGAATCGAACCTGTTGTTGTGATTGGCATAGGGAGGATACCGGTCGGCGCCGGAGCGGGGTTTGTACCGCCAATGCTTGTAGGGCCAAAGCCAACACTCCGGGTGGGCTTTGATTCCGGGCTCCAAGGAATCCCAACACTTTTGGGCAAGTGTGGTAAGCGTGGCATCCGAAGGGCACTCGATGGGCGGGTGATGAACGATGTTGTAGCGTCCATCGGGGAGGGGGAGGCATTCCACGGGGACGATTGATGCTCCAGTCCGCTGGGCCAAGGCGACATGGGCAGGGGTGACACTTGCGATGAGCCCGTCAAATGTATTGAGCGGCACCCCGCCCTCCCTCGGATCGATATTCAGGTCAATGAGCAAGCCAAACTTACCGCCCGCCTTGAGGTGTTTAAGCATTTTCAGCATGGCCCGTTCCTGCGGGATGATTTGATTTCCGGTGCTTGAGCGGAGGCTATCGAACAAGGGGCCTAGATGGGGGTTCCGGAATTTCTGGGCGATGACCGGCATGCGGGTGATCGAGTAGGCGATGACAAGGGAGAGCCACTCAAAGTTTCCGTAGTGTATGCAGCAATAGATTGTCGCACACGGAGTGTCCCCATGGCAGGGGTCGTGTTCCAATCCAGAAAAAACAATCTGCTGATCCACAAATTCCTCAGTGATGTTGGGCGCCCAGAATAGTTCCAACATGGTCCGAGCGAAAGTGCGGTACGACCCACGTGCGATCCAGTGTTTGCGGGATCGCGAAAATTTTTCGGGGAAGGCCGCTTCAAGGTTTGCTAGGGCAGTTGCGCGTCCTCGGCGATCCAGCCAATAGGCGATCGAGCCGATTGTGTCGGCAATCGGGCGGAGTTGTTCGAACGCGAGATTGCGGACGATTACAGCGACGGCACTCAGGCCGGCGAACTCAAGCCAGTCCTGAAGAGGTCTATTCACGTGGCGGGAGATTCGATGCGTGGAAATAGGGGCACGGGGCATCCGAGTTCATGGCCGTCTGGCAATAAACCCCAGATAGTATTATCCATGGTTGCGTCGCCATTCCATTGAAGTTGGGCTCGGATTGCTTGGGATTCCTTGGCCAGGATCGGTGACATCAGGATTGAGATGATACGCAGGGATTCGGCAAGGGTGTAGAGCACCTCATCGAGTTTATCCGCTTGGGTGGGGTCTTTGGCTAGTTTCCACGGGGCTGTTTCCTCCACGTAGGCATTGCAACGGGTAACAAATTCCATGACATGCTCCACGGCAGCTTGAACCTGATAGGAGGCCATGGCCGAGTCATAGGCGGCAATCTTTTCAGCAGCCACGGCGGCGAGCGGCGAATCCATGCGCCGCAGTCGGCTCTCACGGTACCGCTTGGCCATACTCAGGGATCGGTTGAGGAGGTTGCCAAGGCTGTTGGCGAGTTCGGCATTGTAGCGTTGCTCCAAGCGGTCTGTGCTGAAGTCCGCATCACGTCCCGTATTTATGTCTGTGAGAAGGTAGTACCGGAGGGCGGCCGAGCCGTAATGGTCGGCAAGGGCCGAGGGGTCCACGCTATTTCCTAGGCTCTTGCTCATCTTCGCCCCGGCGATGTTCCACCATCCGTGAACAAGAAAGCTGGGGATGTCTTCATCGGCAAATCCAAGGGCGTGGAGCATGATGGTCCAGTAGATGCCGTGGGGCGGTGCAAGGATGTCCTTTCCGATGACATGGAGGGCGGGCCAGCGGCTCTTGAAGGTCGAAAGATCCGCCCCCGGTGTGGCATCGTAGCCTGCAAAGCTGACGTAGTTTGAGAGAGCATCGAACCACACATAGGTGACAAATTCGGTGTCGAACGGAAGTTCGATGCCCCAAGTGAGGCGTGATTTCGGGCGGGAAATACAGAGGTCGCCGGAGATCCTCTCAACGGCATTGCGAAGTTCCGCAGTGCGGAATTCTGGAAGAACCATCGAGTTACCGGATTGTGAACGCTTTTCGATGAGGGCTAGGAGCCAGTCACGATGTTCGGCGAGCTTGAAAAAGTAATTCTCCTCTTGGATTTCAACGACCTCGCCCCATTCCTCGCCAAAGTTGCCATCGGGTCCACGTTCTTTTTCGGTGAGGAACTGCTCTTGGCGGACACTGTAGTGGCCGCTCTGGACGGCCTTGTAGATCTTTCCCTCATCCCAAAGGCGCTGGAGAATGCCTTGGACGCAACGTTTGTGGATATCCTCGGTGGTTGCTGCCCAAGCATCATAGGAAATATCGAGTTTTTCCCAAAGGGAAAGAAATCGGGAGGTGATGTCCTCGACGAAGCGCGAGGGTTCCACCCCGAGTTTTTGAGCGGATTGCTGGACTTTTTGACCGTGTTGATCGACCCCGGTGAGGAAGAATACATTGCTGCCATGGAGACGTTTGTGGCGGGCGATGGCGTCAGCAAGAACCTTTTCATAGGCATGGCCGATATGCGGAGCGCCGTTTGTGTAGTCGATCGCTGTGGTGATGAAGAAGGTCTGGCTCATTGTGTAGTGGTGTCTGCCGGTGAGTCGAAATCGGTTTTGATCTTGCCGCCCCAGGAGAGAATGCGTGCCTTGGCACCCGCAGCTTCCGCATCGGGAATTTGATTGTTGCGCACATGGAAGAGCGAGAGGCTGGACCATGCAAGTTGATCCTGCGGACGGAGGCGCACGGCCCGCAGGCCAGCTTCTACGGCCTCGGTGTAGTGGCCGCTTTTCATGAGGGCCATTCCCAGCGCATGCCACCCATCGAAGAATTCAGGATCAAGGGCCACGCATTCGCGGTATTTCGCAACGGCGGCATCGAGATCTCCCAGGGCAATATCACCCGTGGCGTTGTCGAAGATTTCGGAAATCTGCTCGCTCATCCCTGCGGGGTGGACGGCGTGGTGATGCGTGCAGCCTCGCGGCTGGTGCGGAGCCACTCTTGAAAGAGAAGATCCCGTTTACCAGCCAGGATGTCTTCGCGAATCGTATCATTTTGCTTTTCCAGATCCTCGGATGCCTTGCCGCGTGAGACGAGTTGAATGGTAAATGAGCCCCAAGGAGCCTGCTCCAGCGGGGAGAGTTCGCCGTCCTTCAGGATCAGTGTCGACGCTGAGAGGAGGCGTTGCTCCTGCGAGGTTGATTCCCCGGCCGGGACGATATTGGTCAACGGCAAGACACTGAGGTTTTGTGATGCCGCGGCTTCCTGAAGTGACTTGCCATTGGCAAGGGCGGTTTTGATCGCATTGTAGGCTGCGTTCTGCGTTGTTGGCGCACTGAATGCCACCG
>CALAPX010000238.1 GCA_937888355.1 uncultured Spartobacteria bacterium | reverse complement strand
TGCGGGGGTTTGCTCAGTTGTGCTCCTCGGTGGCTGCGTGTCGCCGCCGAAACCATACGCCAAACCGGAATCTTCGAAATCCAGCTGGGTTGATACCGGCCCTTTTTGGTGGGGAACGTCCACCGCCAGTTTCCAGAACGAGGACCGTGGGGTGGCACCTGGCGACCCTGAATATTTTAAAACCGATTGGGATGTCTTTGCGGAAGAGGGCCGCATTCCGATGCGAGGTGAGGAGGCTACCTTTTCGTGGTCGCATTTTGACAAGGATGTGGACGCATTGAAGAAAATCGGAGTGAACCACTACCGATTTGGAATTGAGTGGGCTCGTGTCGAGCCCCGTCCTGGAGAGTTCAATGAGCAGGCGATTCGCCAATATGTGTCGATGGCGCGAAAATTGCGTGCTGCGGGGATCGAGCCAGTCGTCACGTTATGGCACTTCACGTTCCCTTCGTGGTTGTATGACTCAAAGCAAAAGTCCCGATCGAATTTCCTGCACCCCGATATTCAAACCCGTTGGAAGTCTTACGTCTCGCGCATGGTCGACGCCCTTTCGCCAGAAGTGAAGATTTGGGTGCCACAGAACGAACCTAACGGCGACCTGTACATAAGTTACTTTGGCGGGCACTGGCCCCCGGGTCTTTTGCTCACACCAGGAGCACTCAAAAAGGCAACCAATGTTTCCGTCGAAATGTTCCGCGAAGCATCACAAATTATTCACGCCAATAACCCCGATGCCCTTGTCATGGGAATCTATTCTATCCCCAACTGGCGCCGCAGCATATTGCAGGACCCGACTGCTTTTGTTTACAATATGATGCAGAGACAAAACTTTGATCACCTCGACCGTGTCGCTGATTGCATGGATCTGATTGGCGTGAACTACTACTATTCACAGGTTGCCTCAGTGCGTCGCTTCATCCTGCGTCCGCATGGTGAGCAAAGCTCTAACTACACTCAGAATGGCTGGTTGATCGACCCTGAGGGGCTACATGCCGTCCTCCTTGCCGTACACAACCGCTATGGCAAACCGATCGTCATTACCGAAAATGGCATCGGCACGCAGAGCGAGCAGAAGAAGATTCGATACTACCGTGAACATGTAAACCAGATGCGCCGTGCCATGGAGGATGGCGTGGATATTCGCGGGTATTTTGTCTGGACGCTCACCGACAACTACGAGTGGGCTGAGGGATACGCCGCGAACTTTGGCCTGAGCCACATAAATAAAAAGGCGATGTCATTGGATATCGAACCTAGTGGTCAGTGGTTTGCAAATTTTATTAAAGCCAACCCAGCTCCTTGATTTTTTTTCTTATCTATAAAAACTTATGACCCTTCTCGAGTGCAATCTTCCTGGTATTAAAAAACTACGCAGTGGCAAGGTGCGCGAGGTATTTGACCTCGGCGACTGTCTCTTGATCGTTGCTACGGACCGCATTTCGGCATTCGATTGTATTCTGCCAACGGCTATTCCCCGCAAGGGAGAGGTTCTGACTCGCATGTCTATTTACTGGTACGGTGTGCTGGATTTTGTGCCAAACCACTTCATTACAGATCGCTTTGAGGCATTTCCTGATGTGCTCAAGCCATTTGAAGATCAACTCCGCGGTCGTTCTATGTTGGTGCGAAAAGCCAGTCCTCTTCCGGTGGAATGTGTCGCGCGCGGGTATTTGGCAGGATCAGGTTGGAAGGAGTACGAGACCTGTGGAACAGTCGGGGGACACGAGGTGCCTGCTGGGCTACAACTCGCCTCACGTCTCCCTCACACATTGTTTACACCAGCAACCAAGGCCGAAACCGGACATGACGAGAACATCGCCTGGAAGCAATGCCGTGCGATTCTTGGGGACGAGTTGGCTCATCAAGTCCGCAAGCAAACGATCGACCTCTACGAGCAGGGAGCTGTGTATGCTGCAAGAGCAGGAATCCTGATCGCCGACACGAAGTTCGAATTCGGCATCACCGGCGGTGAGACGATTCTCATCGACGAGTGCCTGACACCAGACTCTTCGCGCTTCTGGCCGGCTGACGCTTGGAAACCCGGAGTGAACCCGCCGAGTTTCGATAAACAATTTGTGCGCGATTATCTCGAGACTCTGGATTGGGACAAAACCGATCCCGCCCCCGAGCTGCCTGAAGAAATTGCTCTTAAGACCTCGCAAAAGTACATCGAGGCTTGTGAAAACCTCACCGGCATCAAGATCGCCCAATGCTGACTTCTGCTCATGAGAGAGGCTGAACAAATCCCGCGTTGGGTTTTAAATGCTTAAAACTTCACCCGTCCGGCAAGTCAATCGGCAGTCCTCATGAGTGCCTCCGGACGAGTCCTTCGATTTGAAGTTTTTCTTTTTTTGGCTAAGCGGGAGTTTTTTCAACATTGGTGTGAATGGATGGTGCAAAAATGTTTCTTGCGGCGAATGGGGGATATTGTGCTTGGTTCAACCCCATGAGTGTTGGTCCCTCTTCAAATATCAGTCCACCAGTTCCTGCGCCATGGGCTGTCTCCCGCGATTCCTTGGTCGGAAGGGCTCTTCCGGAGCGGAGCCACGCCTATCGCACGGAGTTCCAGCGTGACCGGGCGAGGTTGATTCATTGCACCTCATTTCGTCGGCTTGATGGGAAGACACAGGTGTTTTTGAACGGGTCGGGTGATCACTACCGCACGCGTCTGACCCACACCATGGAGGTCGCCTCGATTAGTCGCACGGTGGCTCGGGCACTGGGCTTGAATGAGGATCTTGCAGAATGCGTGGCTCTTGCCCACGACCTAGGGCATCCACCCTGCGGACATCGCGGCGAAGATGAGTTGGACAGATTGTTGAAGGGGCATGGGGGGTTCGATCACAACGCGCAAAGTCTCCGGATCGTCGAGGTGCTGGAGGAAAAATATCCAGATTTTTCTGGATTAAACCTCACATGGGAGGTGCGCGAAGGAATTCAAAAACATGCGCGCGGTTATCTGCACCCGCTCACCGGCGAGCAATATCCATCTCCTTCTCTTGAGGCGCAGATCACCGACATGGCTGATGAGATTGCGTATTCCAGTCATGATCTCGACGATGGATTGGATGCAGGCCTCCTGGATCTCGAGTCGCTTTCAGATATCCCCCTGTGGCAACTGGCGTGCTCTCAGGCAGAGGCTGAAGCGCCCGGGTTCGATGTCGGCCGTTACAGGGGGTTTGTGATCCGGTGTTTGGTGAACATGTTGGTTGACGATTTGGTCACACAAACCGCGAGGAATCTCACCACAGCCGGAATTTCAACTTTGGATGAGGTGCGACGACATCCCCGGCGCCTGGCGGCCTTCAGCCCAGATACAAAGTCCATGTTGAGTGGCTTGCGGCGCCATCTTTTTGGGAGCTACTATCTCCACCCTTTGGTGTCTGAGGCTAATGAACGGGCGGCACGCTTGATCGCAGGGCTTTTTGGTTTTCTTGAATCAAATCCGGAATGCCTTGGGGGAAAATCCCGCGCACGCATCTCTATTGATGGTCTGCAGCGGGCGATTGGAGATTACATTTCAGGGATGACAGACCGGTATCTGGCCCGCCAGCACGAGGATCATATTGGTGTCAGGGTTTTGTGACAGGGGCCCCCGAATTCTGCCACGTGGAAAACCCTCCGGCATTCGACCCTTTGATTCCTTCGGTTTGAAGGATTTTCAGTGCAATTTCGGAACGGTTTCCTGAGCGGCAGTAGAGGATGAATTCCTTGTTTCTGTGAGTATCCAGAGCGGGTCCCCAGAGGGTACGGTTGCCGCGAAGATCACTGAGTGGAAGGAGAAGTGCTCCATCCACGACACCATCCGCCCACTCGTTAGGTTCACGCACATCGACTAGCACAGCATTGCCGGAATCGAGCCTCGAAGTGGCTTCCTTAGGATCGATGCGGGGGGAAGCAAAGAGCCCTGTGAGATGGAAAAAAACGGCGACGACGACGAGGATGACGAGAAAAAAACGTGAGAATTTCATGGAGTGGAATGCTAATTAGAACAAGGCCATTTGGTTGGAATTATCCGGCTGGGGCACTCGCTTGCGGGATGTCTTTGCGAGGGATGGTTCTCCGGAGGTGTTCAGTTCGGATTTCTCGAGATTGGCGAGGATTTCCCTGGCGCGGGAGATGATCGAATCGGGGAGGCCGGCGAGACGGGCGACTTGGATGCCATAACTCTGGTCGGCACGTCCTGGAACAATTTTGCGGAGAAAAATAATCTGATCATTCCATTCGCGCACAGCGACATTCAGATTTAGAACGCCGGGGCGTGTGAGTTCGAGGTCGGTGAGTTCATGGTAGTGGGTGGCAAATAGGGCACGGCAGCGTGTCTCATCGTGCAGGAACTCCGCAACGCTCCAGGCAATCGAAAGGCCGTCAAATGTTGATGTACCCCGACCGATTTCATCAAGAATAACAAGGCTCCGAGACGTGGCATTGTTCAGGATGTTCGCAGTCTCATTCATCTCAACCATGAAAGTCGATTGGCCACGCGAGAGGTCGTCATTGGCTCCCACGCGCGTGAAAATGCGATCCACCAACCCGAGGCGCATCGATGCGGCAGGGACATAACTTCCAATCTGAGTCATGAGGGTGAGCAGGGCAACTTGGCGAATGTAGGTGGATTTACCTGCCATGTTGGGGCCAGTGATAATGGCAAATGTTTTTCCATCAGAACCAAGATCCGTGTCGTTGGGGACGAATCGTTGGGCTTCTGCTTGCTGGTCGAGAACCGGGTGCCGCCCCTCGGAGATTTGAAGCACATCCGAGTCATCGATCTCGGGGCGGCAGTACCCGAAGAGGCGAGCTGTTTCGGCCAATGAGCAAATGGCATCCAACGCAGCGAGGGTCGATGCTGTATCCTGGATACGGGGGAGTTCAGCAAGGACAGCCGCGCGGAGTTCGGCGAAGAGTTCAAGTTCGCGCGCCCGTGATTTCTCATTAGCCCCAAGAATCTTGCCCTCGACCTCTTTAAGTTCCGGAGTGATGAAGCGCTCTCCATTTGCAGTTGTTTGCTTGCGGATATAGTCCTCCGGAACCGATGGGAGGTTGGCTTTTGTGATTTCGATGAAGTAGCCAAAGACTGAAGTGAAGCGGACTTTAAGCGATTTGATGGAAGTGCGCTCGATTTCGCGTTCCTGCAAGGCAGCGATCCAACTCTTCCCTTCTCGGGAGGCTGAGCGGAGTTCGTCGAGTCCTGGATCGAATCCCGTTTCGATAAAATTCCCGTCGCGCAAGGTGGCAGGTGGTTCAGCGACAACTGCGGCGCTGAGTCTTCCTGCCAGTTCCGGAAGGGCATGGAGGCGGGTTGTCAATCCGGCAAGAAAGGGAGAGGGGACTGTGGACTCTTCCGCAGCACCAATACAAGCAGCCAGAGTGGGGAGACGTTCAAGGGATTGGGCTAGGGCGTTAAGGTCCCTGGCGTTCCCAGAAGGCCCTCCGAGGCGTGCTGTTGCGCGTTCGATATCCCGAATCTCTGAGAGTCGGGTGCGAATGTCGCCCAGAAGAAGGGCATCAGCCAGAAGCGAGGCAATCGCATCCTGGCGTTCCTCGATGAGCGAGGGATCGCGAAGCGGGTGAAGGATCCACTCCCGGAGCTGACGTGCTCCCATTGGGGTGGTCGTGCGGTCAAGGCAGCCAAGAAGAGTCAATTGGCGGCCAGCGCGGGAATTGACGAGTTCCAGATGACTCTGTGTGGCCGCATCAAGGACAAGAAACTGGCTGCGACGATAGGGACGGAGTTGACGCAGATGGGTCGCCGGACGTCTCATCTGGCGGGTTAAATAATGAAGAAGGGCACCTGCTGAGCCAGTGCCTGCGGGAAGATCGGCACAGCCGAAACCGTCCATTGAATGGACTTGGAAATGAGAGGTCAGGATTTCGATCGCGGGCTCGGATTCAAAGGAATATCCCTCAATTGCTGTCTGGGGGGTGATCCCTTTAAATACTTCAGACTGGTGGTCAGGAATGAGGATTTCTGAAGGTGAAACACGGGCAAGTTCATCAAGAAGTCCGCTTCGGGAGTCGATTTCCGTGAGGCGGAATTCCCCGGTACTGAGGTCGCAATAAGCGAGTCCGAAGGTATCCCCTCGTTTATTGAGAGCGGCGAGAAAATTTGGTTTCCGTTCATCGAGACCAAAGTCATCAAGCGTGCCAGGACTGATGATCTGAGCGATCTCGCGGCGAACGAGTTTGCCTGCAGTCACCTCGCCGACCTGATCACAGATGGCAGCCCGCCATCCGGCCGCTACGAGTTTTTCAATATAATTTCTGGCCGCATGGAAGGGAACTCCGCACATCGGGGTCGTGCCGCGTTTCGTAAGGGCGACATTGAGGACGCGTGCAGCTTCGATGGCATCCTCACCGAACATCTCGTAAAAATCTCCGAGGCGGAACAGCAGAATAGTCCCTGGAGGCAGGTCCCGCCGAATGGCGAGGTATTGCTGCATCATGGGTGTGGGCTTATCCGAGGACATGTCAGGCATGATGCAAGGAGCGAGATGGGTGCGCAAGGGGGGATCGCAAGCTGCGTGGAATGAATGATCTGAAATGCTCCATGATATGGATCCAAGTCAGGACACGGGCGCCCGTTAGATACGGCGCATGATCGTGTCCCTTAGAAACCGTGCATCGTCAGTCCCCGGGTAATCGAGAGTGAAGTGGAGGCCGCGACTTTCCTTCCGGCTAAGAGCACAATCAACAACCAGTGAGGCGACAGTCACGAGGTTTCGGAGCTCCAAAAGATCGCGGGTCACTTTAAAATTCCAGTAGAATTCCTGAACTTCGGTATGGAGATTACGCAGGCGAGTGGCTGCGCGTTTGAGACGCTTTTCAGTGCGTACAATGCCAACGTAGTCCCACATGAGGCGGCGGATTTCATCCCAATTGTGCGAAATTACAACAAGTTCATCCACATCCTGCACACTTCCAGATCGCCACTCCGGCAGGCTGATATCCACGGGTTTACGAAGTTGCGAGCGGATCTTCTCAAATGCACGGCCGGCCATGACAACACCCTCAAGGAGGGAGTTGCTCGCCAGGCGGTTCGCTCCATGGAGTCCTGTGCATGCCACCTCACCGATCGCGTGGAGGCCGCGGAGCGAAGTTTCCCCGTAAAGGTCGGTTTTGACTCCGCCGCATTGATAATGCGCCGCAGGGACGACCGGGATCGGTTCGCGCGAGATATCCAAGCCCGCACGGAGACATGTTTCATAAATTGTGGGGAACCGGGATTTGATGAATTCCTGAGGTTTAGAGGTGATATCCAAATAAACGCACTTTGCTCCACTGCGTTTCATCTCCGCGTCGATCGCCCGTGCGACAATGTCACGCGGAGCGAGCTCTTTTTGAGGATGTTGATTCTCCATGAAGCGGCGCCCCCGTTCATTCACAAGGATTCCCCCCTCTCCGCGAACCGCCTCGGAAATAAGAAATGAATTGATCTCGGTGTGGTACAGGCAGGTGGGATGGAATTGGATGAATTCCATGTTTGCCACTGCCGCACCGGCACGCCAGGCCATGGCCACGCCATCACCCGTCGCGACATCGGGATTCGTTGTATAGAGATAGACTTTCCCGCATCCACCCGAGGCAAGGACTGTGACATCACTGCGAAGTGTCTCGACGTCGCCGCTGAACTCATTGAGGACATACACCCCGACACAGCTATTCTCCATGGCATAACCCAGTTTGCCTGTCGTGATGCAATCAACCGCCATGTGGTTTTCCATGAGTTCGATCGCCGGGTGTGAGGCGATACGCTCAAGGAGACGTGTTTCGATTTCTAATCCCGTGGCGTCCTGAAAATGCAGGATGCGCCGCTTGGAGTGCCCGCCTTCACGGCCCAGATCGAGTTCGTGCGCGCCGTTGCCATTGTCGCGAACGTCGAAATTGACGCCCATCGCCATGAGTTGTGAAATTGCGGCAGGGCCCTCGGTTACAATTGTTCGAACCGCCTGTTCGTTGCATAGGCCAGCACCGGCAGTGATGGTATCGCGGATATGGAGGTCGAACGAATCCTCGCCGCTCATGACACAGGCTACTCCCCCTTGAGCCCATGCGGTGCTGGATTCCGAGCGTCCTCGTTTTGTGATGAGGGCGACCGAGCCTTTTTCGGCCGCTTTGAGGGCGAATGAAAGACCCGCAATACCACTGCCAATGACGATGAAATCAAACGTTCTCACGGAAGGACAGGGAGGGGGATATTGTCGATAAGGCGCGCCTTTCCGAGGAAGACCGCAACAGCAAGGCGTCCAGGGGATTTTCTATTCCGAAGGGGAGCCAAGGTCGCAGCGTGAACCGCTTCAAGATAATCGATACGAGCCCCCGGAATGGCAGCCAGACTCTTTTGTGCAGAACGGATAACCGCTGGGATAGAACTTAGGGCGGAAGCATTTTTAAGGGCTGCAAAAATACGAGGGGCTTGGGCTCTATTAACTGGAGTGAGGTAGGCATTGCGTGAGCTTGCTGCGAGGAAATCAGTCTCGCGAACGGTAGGGCAACCTGCAATCTCCACTGGGATATCCAAGTCGCGCACCATACGGCGGATGATAGCGAGTTGTTGCCAGTCCTTCTCGCCAAACACAGCATGCGTTGGAAGTGTGATGAAGAAAAGTTTGGCCACGATGGTCAGAACACCTGAAAAATGTCCTGGCCGGGAGCGGCCACAAAGAGTGTTAGAGAGGGTGGATTCCTGTAGAGATACGCTGGCATCGGATCGATATATGTCTCTGGCTTTCGGAAGAAACACCGCATCGACTCCCTCGGCTCTACAAAGTGCAAGATCCTTCGCGAGTGGACGCGGGTAGGCGGAGAAGTCCTCATTCGGTCCAAATTGCGTGGGATTTACAAAAATGGAAACGCAGACAGAGCCATTGGAACCCGCAATTTTACGTGCCCGGCGAATTAGTGCCGCATGGCCGTGGTGGAGGGCCCCCATCGTCGGAACAAGCACCAAGCGATTCGAAAGGAAACCGCGCCAACTGCGCATCGCAGAAATCGAGCGAAGTTGTTTCATGTGCGTCTGAAATTACTAAAATCGCCCCGGGGAGAGGTCAGGTAAACGCGAATTAATTCTGAGCAGGAGCGACAGGGGCGGCGGTATTGGGCGCAGACTCTTGTTTTGCCGGAACAGGTGATGTGGTAGACGCGGGGCCGGTTGTTGCAGGAGCGGAAGCTGCAGGAGTAGCTGGGATCTCAGGAGAGACCTTGGCACTTGGAGCCACAACAGTTGTAGGATCAGCTGGTATGGAAGCGGGTGTTGCTTGATCCGCAGGAGCGGGAACTACCTTTGCCGAGGGCTCAATAGCTGGAGCTGGCGTTGCAGGAGCGGAAGCTGCAGGAGT
>CALAPX010000237.1 GCA_937888355.1 uncultured Spartobacteria bacterium | reverse complement strand
GCAACATGGATGGTTCACACGCCAATCCAGTCCAGAAGCAAGGAATTGCTTGAAAAGTATTGCCGGAAGTTGGGGCTTGATTACCCAACAACCCCAGAAGGCTGGGAACTGGAGGGCCAAACAAACCCCTTCTATTGCGCCATGGTTGAAACTCTCGACCACTATGTCGGCCAGATCGTCGAATTTCTCGAATCAACCGACGACCCACGCAATCCGGGTCACAAGTTGATTGATAATACCTATATTTTCTTCACGTCCGACAATGGCGGCATGGAAGGCGGCCACGGGGAGATCATCACCGACAATGCGCCCCTCGACAAAGGCAAGATGTCTTCGAAGGAAGGTGGCATCCGCGTGCCGTTCCTAGTCGCCGGGCCGGGTATTCCCGCAGGTAAAGATAGCGACGTTGTGGTGAACGGGTTGGACTTTTATCCAACGATTCTATCGATGGCGGGCATTGAAAAGCCGGAGTCCAAACATCTCGACGGGTCCGACCTTGTTCCGCTACTGACCAAGAACCCAACTGATCCAGCTTTGGTCTTGGCTGAAAATGGCACGCCCCGGAACGAGATGGTCTGGCATTATCCGCATGGCGGAGCGACTTCCTTTCAAAGCGCCATCCGCTTGGGGGACTACAAGCTCATTAAGAATTACGACACAGTAGGCAGCCAAGTCCCTCCATTGGAACTCTACAGACTTGTGGACACCAAGTCCGGCAAGTCGGAGCGTGCCGACTTAGAAGAGTCGAGGAACATGGCTCAGGACATGCCCGACAAAGCTGCGGAGCTTGAGCGGAGGCTGAATGCCATTCTTGGTGAGATGAAGGCGAGCGCTCCTTATTTGAACCCGGACTTCAAGCACTCCCTCCCGAACAAAAATCAAGTGCCAGAAGTGCTTGAGGTAACCCATACAAAAAAGGCTATCAAGGTGGCCTTCAAAGAACGGGGGGCCGCTGTCGTCCGCGTGGATCTTATTTATGCCACAAATGGGATGACCAAGGACGAGGAATGGTTCCGCGCGCCCGCGACGATCTCAGAAAGTAGCCTAGCAACCGGGGTGCTTCCCCCTGATGCGACGCATGTGTTTGTAAATCTGATTGATCAAAACAACTTCATGGTTAGTTATCCGAAGCCTCTTAAAAAACCCTCTGGCCCCAAGAATATTTCCTGCTTCGCGGGGTCGGCGATCGCTGTGAATTAACATATTGAATCCACAAGGCTGTTTTTTACGATGAATGATGACCCCTATGAGCAAAAAACTTGCATTCGCCTTACTCATTGCGGCCTGTGTCGCCTTTGGAGCCTTCTGGATGTTTTTCAACAGGCCGCCATCTGAACCCCAACCCTTACCCGGCGCTGAGCCACAAGTGGCCCCTAATACAACCGGGATCCATCCGGCAACAAAACGCCAACTCCACGAATTCAAGAAGTTTGATTTGAATGGAGATGGATCGTGCCCCCAAGAGGAGTTCAAGCAAGCCCACTGGAACAACTTTAATGAGCAAGATAAAAACAAGAATGGGCTGATAGAAAAAGGGGAGTTTCCATGGCGGGCGATCGTACACAGCGATACCAACAAGGATAAAAAGCTCGACCGCTCGGAATACGAGATTCGCTACCAAAAGTTGTTTGCAGAGCTAGATGCCAACAAGGATGGGGTGCTCATTCCGCAGGAGCTTTAGCCGGGGCTGGATAGGCTTTATTCCCGGCACGCTTTTGATTCAGGGCAACTCTTGAATCCAAAGGTTTCGAAAGGCGACTCCAGGGCCATGGCCGGCAAACCCGAGATATCCGCCCGGCGGGATCTCCTGTGAGAATTGCCCCTTCATCGTTTCGGTGATCTTGGACAGGTCGGTATCAAGAATCGGAGTGCCATTGAGTTCCACATCAATGTGGGAACCATTGACGTGAACCACTTGAATATTCCATTCGCCAAGAGGGCGTAGGTAGCCTCGTGCGGCGGCGGTTTTTCCATAAGCACTGCCGTGGTATTGGCGTGGGTCCAGGTCGGCATGTTGTGGAGCGGAGTCATCCAGAACTTGGAGTTCGCACATGCCGGTGCGCGAGGGGTCGCCGGAACCCGGATAACGGATCGCGAGGCCATTGTTCCCACCCGGGGGGAGCTTGAATTCCAGTTTCCAAACGAAGTCGCTATATTTTTTCTCTGTATGGAGATTCCCACTCCCGCGTGAAACAATCGCGCTGTCGTCGATCGCATATTTATCACACGCCCCACGCCAGCCAGTGAAGTCCTTTCCATTGAACATGGAGGTGAATTCCCCCGGTTGAGAGCCATTCAGGATTTTGTTGGCCTCTTCCGCGCCGATTTCACGGAGGAAAATATTCCGCCATCGTGTTTCGCCTCCGTGGGTCTGGAGGTGGATCGGCCCCCGTGCAGGCAACGGGGTTTTGCCTTTGCTCCAGTAATTGCGCATAGGGATGCCATCAACCACGGGTTGATTATTCAACCACACCCATGTTTGGCTTCCAATCAGGCGGATGCGAATCGTGTTCCACTCGCCCAATGGCCGGTCTGCATAGACCAGCGGATCACGTCCTGGAGCGCCGGCTTTGCCATTGTTCCAGAGGCCGCCCGAGCCCTTGTCCGCACCGTGTTTCCAGCTGCCTCCCGCCTCGGTTGTGTCCCAGAGTTGAACTTGGGGCACGCCGCGCAGGTAAATTCCGCTGTCGGACTTGGGCGACAGGCGAAAATCGAGCATCAATTCAAAATCACCGTATTCCTTGTCAGTGGTTGCATAGGGGCCGGTGCCGTCGTTCACGAGTTCCCCGTCCACCGCCTTCCAGCTTTTCACAAAAGCATTTGCCTGCTCCTGGAGCGACTTGTCGCGGTCCGGAGCTTTTGCCGTGTCGTGGGGATTGTTGCCATGCCACCCCGAAAGATCGGTTCCATTGAACAATGCAACAAAGCCTTCCGGGGGAGTGGATGCCTGTAACGGAGCGACCGCAAGAGCCAAGGCGATAAGGAGGGTTTGGGCGTGGGGACGGGTCATAGAGAAATCATTTTTCCTGTGCGGAAACTTTCGTCGGCGGCGGCAACAATGCGCATCGAGTTCAGTGCCGCATCCAGTTGCGGGGTGATATCCAAATCCTCGCGGATCGCCCGGAGGAAAAATTCCTGCTCACGCTGGCAGAGCGCGTCGTGGTCGGGTTCGTCATCCAGTCGGATAATCTCATCCTGTTTTGTAAACCTCCCGTCGGGCCCCAGTTCGGCATGGTGAACACGAAGACATTGCGTTTGGGTATGCGCATTAACATTCGCGCTTTGTCCGCCAGCGCCGGCTTTTTCAGCGACAATCGACACTGAGCCCTTCGGACCGACGACATCTTTCACGAAAAATGCGGTCTCGCTCATCATCGGCCCCCAACCGGCCTCGTACCATCCCACGGAGCCATCCTCAAAGACGACCTGAAGATGACCGTAATTCAGTTTCCCTTCCGGAAGTTCCTCGGTCAGCCGCGCGCCGAGGCCCGAGACGCGCACCGGGCGCGCATTCGTCATTTGGCACATCACATCGACATAGTGAACCCCGCAATCCACGATCGGGGAGATCGAAGACATCAGATTTTTGTGGGTGTTCCACTCGGAGCCGGATGATTGTTGGTTGAGGTTCATTCGCATCACGAGGGGTTTCCCGAGTAGTCGTGCCTGATCGATGAAAGCGATCCAGGAGGGGTGGTAGCGCAGGATATACCCGGCGATCAGTTTGCGGTTTTTCTCCCGCGCCTTTGCCACAACCTGCTCGGCGGCCTCCACGTTGTCGGCAATCGGCTTTTCGGTGAACACATGGCAGCCCGCCTCAAAAGCGGCCAAGGCAAAGGCGGCATGTGTGTCGGGATAGGTGGAAATGCAAACTGCATCGGGCCGGCTCTCCGCGAGAGCTGCTGCGAAATCGCCATAGAGCGCGTAGTTGCCGCCAAGCGCCGCATTCAATTCCTCGCGGGAGGATTCCGAGCGCGTGCAGATCCCAGCGATTTCAAAGCCTTCCAATCGGTGATAGGCCAGCGCATGAGAGCGCCCCATGTGGCCGGCTCCGACACAGAGGACGCGAACAGGTGTTGTCATAGGTAGGTGGATTTTTTGATCGCAGGCTCGGTTAGTAATCTGTCCGGTAGGCTCGGCTTACCAGTTGGTTGGCCTCGGGGTGGTTCTTGAAACTCATCTTCTCGTCGTCCCATTGAAGCGTTTCCCCAGGGAATCTATTGCCAACAACGCCTAACAAATTGACCACTGTGAGTGGTGCGGCGTAATCGAAATTCGCTGAGCAAGAGCCCTTACCCATCGCGGCATTCACCCATTGGTGGTAGTGGTCGGTCCGTTCAAGGTTCGGCTTGGTGATGCTTTTCAGCAGTTCCCTGGGCAACGGCTGAGGGGCCGCAAGGTGCGGAAGCAAAAGGCGCTTGCCATTCTCACCAATGAACATTGCCCCTTGCTCAGGCAGGGGCTTGCCGTCTTCAAGAAGCAGGTCGGGATTGTCGCCTGCTTTTTTCGTCAAGGATTCCTCGCCATCGTGCCAGGAAAGTTTCAGCGGACCATCAGTGAACTCTGTGCCCGCAAACTCGTATTCGATGACGCTGCTGGTCGGATGTGAAAAATGATTGGGGGGTCGGCAGGTGACGTTGACGGAGGTGGGGTACCCAAGCTTCAGGGCCTTGCAAGGCGTATCGAGGATATGAACACCCATATCGCCGAGGGTGCCGCAGCCAAAATCCAAAATATTCCGCCATTGGACGTTGTGGTATTTGCCGTTCAGAAAAGGGCGTTCGGGAGCGGTGCCCAGCCAGAGGTTCCAGCTCAAGTTCTCCGGTACGGGGTCGGACCCCGGGTAGGCAGGCTAAAAGCTTGAGCCAAAGCACGCAGTATGTACACTATAAACTACGGCCCAGCAAGAGGAAGAGCGCACTAAGGCTCCCGGGAAGCCTGTGGCACTCTAGAAGTACAGAATCTGAAGACCTCAGAACTGCATTCGAAATAGCCCGTAGGCAAATACTTCCATCACCTAGAACTGTGCTAGCACGTGCGTACGCCTTAGATAAGTGACTCATGGCAGCCGTCATCAGAGGTTACACCTTAACAGTTTCTGTTGTGTTTCGCATCGTTTTGGCCGGCCATGTGCTCGAAATTCTATGCCGTGTTATGGCGC
>CALAPX010000236.1 GCA_937888355.1 uncultured Spartobacteria bacterium | reverse complement strand
CTTCTATTCGGATTCTTGCCACTGGTTCATCAACTCTGGGGGCGAGCGGGAGGTTTCGCGATACCCTTGCGGGGAGGAAGAGAGTATTGCATCTCTCGCCTGTTCTCTACAGCGAACTCCCCGACTTTGGTGTGGGTGATATTAAGAAGCGCTTGCTACTCGGGGGGCTGCCGGAGAACCTTGCTGCAGGGTCCTTTCCTGAGAAGGACTTTGCGGAATGGATCGATGCCTACTGGGCCAGAGATATTCAAGAGATGTTCCGCTTGGAGCGCAGGGCCGCCTTTTTGAAGTTGTTGGAAATGCTGATGGCGCAAAGCGGCAGCTTGTGTGAATTATCCGGCATGGCGGCACCTTGCGGGGTTAGTCGCCAGACATTGGGAAATTACCTGCAAGTTCTGCAGGAGACTGGTGCCGTGCATGTGCTGCGGCCGTTTGCGAAAAACCCGCAGCGGGAAATCACAGCGATGCCGAAGGTGTATGCTTTCGATACAGGATTCGTTTGCTTTGCGAAGGGCTGGCGGGAAATCCGTTCGGAGGATATGGGCTTGCTCTGGGAGCATCTTGTCCTGGATGAACTCAAGGCGAGGTTTGCTGAAAGCGAGATTTATTATTGGAGGGACAAGCAGAAGCATGAGGTCGATTTTATCGTGGCGAGTCGAGGATGCCGACCAGTGGCGATCGAGTGCAAGTGGAAACTGCAAAGTGCAGGCAAATCCAATTATGCCTCCTTCGCATCGCTATATCCCGATTCGCGGTTGATTGTGATCGCTTCGGATGCTGGCAAGCCTCGAGTGAATCGAGCTAAGGGATATGTGGAAACAGGCTTGGCTGAAGTCGAGGAAGCCATAAGATTAGCAATGAAGGATAATTTATGAAGGCTTTGCTACATGTCGGGCGACCGAATATCGGTAACCGGGAGCGTTTTTTGCAGCGCGTGAATGAAATTTTGGACCGCCGGTGGCTTTCCAACAACGGGCCCGTGGTGCAGGAGTTTGAAAAGCGGGTTGCTGAAACTTTAGGCGTCAAGCATGCGCTTGCCATGTGCAATGCCACGGCAGCCATCGAAATCGCTTGCCGCGCTCTTGGCCTCAAAGGCGAGGTTATTTTGCCCAGCTACACCTTCGTTGCCACAGCTCATGCCTTGCATTGGCAGGAGATCACGCCGGTTTTTTGCGATATGGATCCAGCGACGCACAATATTGATCCCACCAAGATTGAGCGGCTCATCACGCCAAAGACGACAGGAATCGTCGGCGTGCATGTGTGGGGCAGGGGATGCGATACGGAGGCAATTCAAGAGATTGCGGCCCGGCGAAATTTGAAGGTGATGTATGATGCTTCTCATGGTTTCGGGTGCTCCAAGGCGGGGCGGATGATCGGCACCTTTGGCGAATGCGAGGTCTTCAGCTTCCATGCGACCAAGTTTATCAACTGCCTGGAAGGCGGAGTCGTGGCAACGAACAACGATGAATTGGCCTACCAAATGCGGATGATGACGAACTTCGGTTTCACGGATTTCGATAAAGTGGAATACCTCGGCATCAATGGAAAGATGAATGAAATCTCGGCGGCGATGGGGATGACCAATCTGGAAGCGATAGATGAGATCATCACGGTGAATCGCCAGAATTACGAGGCCTACAAGGCTGGATTGGCCAATGTGCCGGGAGTCTCGGTGATCGACTACGATCCTGCTGAGCGCAACAACTACCAATATGTCGTGATCGAGGTGGACCCGGAAGTTTGCCCGCGCAATCGCGACGAAATCGTCGAAGCGCTCCACGCGCAAAACATCATAGCCAGGAAATACTTCTGGCCCGGCTGCCACCGCATGGAGCCGTATCGCTCCCTACAACCCAATGCCGGATTGCTTCTTCCTGAAACCGAGCGTGTCTCTGCCAAGGTTATTGTGCTGCCGACCGGGCAGGCGGTGGATGTGGAAACGGTGCAGCGCGTGTGCCATCTTATCCGGACCCATTCAAAAAATAGATAAAAAATGACAATAGCTGAATTTAGAAAAACTAACTTGCCAATCTGTCAGGCTAACAAAAGCTTTAATAAAGTTTTCGGTATTGGAGCGAACAAAACAGGAACAACATCATTACAAACAATATTCTATGCTATAGGACTAAAGGTTTCTCCGCAACATGAGGGAGAAATTTATGGGGTTCAATGTATGCGGGGAAATTTATCTCCGCTTAAATCTTATATTGAAAAGTATGATGCTTTTCAAGATGCGCCATTTTCAATAAAGACTGTTTTTGCTCAAGTAGATGCCCTCTTCCCAAGCTCTAAATTTATTTTGACAGTAAGAGATCCTGAAGAATGGTTTGATTCCCTCCTGAATTTTCATAAGAAATGTATGGGGATTAATAAAATGCCAACTAAAGCAGACATAGAA
>CALAPX010000235.1 GCA_937888355.1 uncultured Spartobacteria bacterium | reverse complement strand
TCATGAATTTCACAAGGATGAAATATCCAACAAGGCGACTCAACGCAAATTCCAGTAAAGTTTTAGGCTCCGATGGCTTCCTGAAGCGCTCCGGCGATGCGGTCAGCATGCAAGTCGATAGATCCCTGATCCATGCCTTCGATCAGAAAACGGATCTTGGGTTCGGTTCCAGAATAGCGCAGGAGTACGCGCCCCTTGCCATCGAGAGATGACTCTGCTGCCGCCAGCAGGGATTGCACTTCAGCAAGGGACTCAAGTGGAGGTTTCCTTTGAACGCGCAAGTTGCGCTGGGCTTGAGGGTATTTTTTGAGAACGCGCTTGAGTTCGCTCAATGGCTTCCCCGTTTCAATCATGACGCGCAAAATCTGAAGTGCGCTTACGATCCCATCGCCTGTCGTCGCGAAATCTCGAAAAATCATGTGGCCACTTTGCTCTCCGCCCACGTTGTGGCCATTACGAAGCATCTCCTCGATGACATAGCGGTCCCCGACCTTGGCGCGAAGCACCTTCCCGCCATGATTTTCAAGCGTTTCGTCCAACCCAAAGTTACTCATCACTGTGGCTACGAGGGTGTTTCCCTCCAAGCAACCGCGGCGGAGGTAGTCCACTGCGGCAATAGCCATGATTTCATCTCCATCCACCAATTCCCCATGCTCGTCACAGAGCAACACGCGGTCAGCATCGCCATCGTGCGTGATACCGATATGAGCATTTGATTTTCCCACCAGAGACTGAATTTGCGCAGGGTGCGTGCTGCCGCAGTTGGTATTGATATTTGTTCCATCTGGTTGGTTGTGGATGGATATGACTTCTGCACCCAGTTCTCGCAGAATCCATGGGCTCGACTTGTAAGCAGCCCCATTGGCGCAATCCAATGCAATGCGGAGCGGCTCCAAGGTCAGGCCACGGGGGAAGCTCTGCTTGGCGAACTCCACATAGCGTCCCAATGCATCATCGATCCGCATGGCCTTCCCGATTTTAGTGGCGGTAGGGCGCACATTTTCGATCTCCCCGCTAAAAACCAGGTTCTCGATCCGTGCCTCAATTTCATCATCCAATTTATACCCGTCATGGCGGAAAAACTTGATACCATTATCTTCGTAGGGATTGTGGGATGCCGAGAGCACGATCCCTGCATCAGCACGGAGTGAGCGGGTAATATAAGCAACCCCTGGTGTAGGCAATGGCCCTATCAGCAGGACATCTGCTCCGAGTGAGGTCAATCCGGCGACCATCGCATTTTCAAGCATGTAGCCGGAAAGGCGGGTGTCCTTTCCAAGGACAATACGAAGACGGCCAGAATGGTTGGCAGATCGGACCTCAGCAAAAACGTGCGCTGCAGCACGCCCAAGTTTCAATGCGGTTTCTGCGGTGACAGGCTCGATATTAGCGACCCCACGGACTCCATCAGTCCCGAAAAGTTTGCGTTGAGTGCCTCCCATTTAACGATTTTTTTGGGTTGGGGTGTCTTTCATAAACTCAAACCGCTGGGGTGTCCTGCCGACGTTCTGTTTGATGAGATACCAGAGGGCGAATGCCAGAATCAGGCTCACGATCTTGGCCTGCCAATTGTTGAGGAGGATTGTTTTCATACTGTTCGTGGAAAAGAAGCTGACTGAGGCGTTCGCGAAAGCGCTCAACCCCGAGGTTGCGTTCGATCACACCCTGGTGGCAAATTGAAACCTGACCGGTTTCCTCAGACACAACCAGAGAGATCGCATCGGACTCCTCCCCAAGACCAAGCCCGGCGCGGTGGCGCAAACCCAGGTTTCTATCAAGATCTTCTCTTTGTGTCAGAGGAAAGATACACGCCGCCGAGACAATGCGATCTCCCGCCACCACCATGCCACCGTCATGAAGCACGGTTTTTGGATGAAACACAGTGAGGGCAAGCTCCTTTGAAAATTTGGCATCGAGTGCCACGCCAGTCTCGACAATGGCTTTCAAGCTGAGGTCGCGCTCGATAGCAATGAGCGCACCAAAGCCCTTGCTGGACAACTCGAAGACGGCGTCCGTGATCAGCTCGATGGTTTCTTTTTCCTCGAACACTGTAGCGAAAAACCGATGACTTCCCAGTTCTGTGAGAGCGCGGCGCAACTCGGGTTGAAAAATGACCACCAAGGCAATTGCAAGAAAAACGGAAATGCTCCTCAGCAACCACCCAATGACTTCAAGGTTCAACAACTGAGAGACCAGCGTCAGGGTTAGAAAAACCAAGGCAAGACCGATCAATATCCGCGCCCCATGGGTGCCGCGAAGGTAGAGGTAAATATAATAGATGACCGCCGCAAGAATGGCGATTTCTACTCCAGAAGTCCATTGGGCCTTGAGAAATCCAAAAGTAGCATCAAGCATTTCCTAGAATCGCCTCAGTCATTCGAAGCGCCTCCCGATGAGGTTTGGGGTCATGCACACGAACAATCCGCGCACCGTGTTCGCGGCAGTACGACGTCAACGCCACCCCGGGCCAATGCCTATCCTCGATACGCTGGGACCCGGCGAACCCGCTCAGAAATGATTTGCGCGATATACCAATTAAAAGCGGCCGACCAAGCTCAACAAAAAAGGCAAGGCTGCGAAGCAATTGCCGGTTGTGCTCCGGGGTTTTTCCAAATCCGATTCCTGGGTCGAGAACGATACGCATCGGGTCAATATCTGAAGATATCGCGGCATCCAGTGACTGTCGAAAAAATTCACCGACCTCCCGCACCACATCTCCGTATGCAGGAGCAAACTGCATTGTGAGGGGATTCCCGCGCATGTGCATGATCACAACCCCCACACGAGATTTTGCAATTAGTGGCACCATGCCAGGATCGCCACAGAGTCCGGTAACATCGTTGACAATATCTGCTCCCGCTTCGATGGCTGCTTCTGCGACTATTGCTTTGGAGGTATCAATTGAAATAGGAGCCTTGGTTCGGGCTCTGAGCGCCCTGATCACGGGGATAACACGCCGCAGCTCCTCTTCTGCAGGCACACTCTCCGCTCCGGGCCTTGTCGACTCCCCACCGACATCCAAGATATCCGCGCCCTCCTCAAGAAGTTTCATTCCATGAACACAAGCCGCTGTTGGCTCCACAAATGAGCCCCCATCGGAAAACGAATCAGGCGTGGCGTTCAGGATTCCCATGACCATTCCCGAATGTGAGAGGTCGAGACGGGAATTCCTGATGCTCCAAATCACTTTGTTAAGCGGATGGATACAGAGCGTCCATGGGCATCAAGGCCTTCTATCGCGCTGAAGGTCTCGAGATAAGGCTGTGAGGCGCGAAGCGAAGATTCATCGAACATGACAACACTTGTGCGGCGCTGGAATTGATCGACGGTGAGGCCCGCAAAGGATTTTCCGGCACCGCCAGTGGGAAGCTCGTGACTCGGACCTGCTAGAAAATCCCCGGCAGCGACAGGCGACATCCCACCAAGAAAAATCGCGCCACTTGTCTGAAGTTGCATGGCGATTTCGCCAGGACATTCAGTCGCGATCGCCACATGCTCTGCGGCGTAGTTATTGGCCATACGAACCGCTTCGTCCATATTCCGCACGAGAATCAAGCACGTTGCCTTGAGCGCCTTGGCAAGCTCAGCTTGGCGCTTTGAGAGTTTCACCTGCCGAGCCACCGCTTTTTCGACAGCAGTTAGAACTTGAGAAGAATCAGTAAGCAGAATGGCCTGACTTCCATGACCATGTTCAGCTTGAGCAAGCAAATCAGCGGCAACCCAAGCGGGGGTGGCGGTCTTATCGGCGATCACAAGCACCTCACTCGGCCCAGGCAGCAGATCAATGGAGACCGTTCCAAATACTTGGCGTTTCGCTTCAACCACATACGCATTCCCAGGTCCAAAGATCTTTTGAACCGGGCGGATTGTTTTTGTGCCAAGCGCAAGGGCAGCGACTGCCTGGGCACCACCGACACGGTAGATTTCTGTGGCCCCACAAAGAGAGAGCGCCGCAAGAAGAGCTTGGTGCACGTGTCCCTCCCGATCCGATGGGGTCACTGCGACAATCTCCGGCACACCAGCGGCTTGTGCCAGCGTACAAGTCATCACTGCCGTAGAAACCAGCGGGGCAGTGCCTCCAGGAATGTAGATGCCGACCCGCTTGAAAGGATCAAAGCGCTCTCCCGTCACAGCGCCTTGGCGGTTTTTCATGAACCAACTCTTGCGAAGGCTCCGTTTGGCGAATGCCCGCACGTTGGCTCTTGCTGCAACAATTGCCTTGCGGGCATCAGGTGAAAGAACATTCAACGCTTCCGCGACTTCCGATGGAGAGACGGGAATTTGATTCGGGGCTAATTCAGGGCCATTGAATTTTTGTGTGTACTCGATGAGGGCCTTGTCGCCGGATGCTTCGATGCTTTTTAAGATCTCCTCTACAGTCACACGAACTGCAGGATCAGATGCATAGCGGCGTTTCAAACGCGATAGGGCTTGCTCATAGCCCTTGTCTTTTGGTCGCAAAACTAGCATGGCGTCGGCGTGATCACTTCACGTAGGCCAAGACAAAGGCGGTAATAAAAATATTCACCAGCGCCAACTCAAAAAAGAAATACCAGCCAAGCTTCATCAACTGGTCATAACGAAAACGTGGGACTGTCCAGCGTACCCAGATGAAAAAGATTAACATGGCTGACACCTTTGCGAAGAACACCCCGATATTGATCAAGCCAAAGAGCACTCCAGGCATTCCAGGCAGGGATCCATCTGGAATCAATGGCAGGGTCCAGCCTCCAAAAAACAGCGTCACTATTACGCCTGATCCAGCGATCATGGCTGCGTATTCACCTAGAAAAAAGAGGGCGAAGCCCATTCCCGAATATTCAGTGTGATACCCGCCAACCAACTCCTGCTCGGCCTCAGGCAGATCGAAAGGCGCACGATTTGTCTCAGCAAACATGGCGACCAGAAAGATCACAAACGACAACAGCATCGGGACCCAGATCAAGACCCTCGATAACGAAAAACCAGCGGCAAAGGTTCCCAGAACCGCATTAAAATCTCCCTTGAGCAGCATTTCCATCTCAAATCCCTTGGGCCACCAAGGGAAGACCATCCAACCATTTTCCCGCTGCCATAGAACGATGTCTTGCAGGTTAAGAGTTTTACAAATCATGAACACCGGGATCACCGACAAGCCAAGTGCAAGCTCGTAAGAAATCATCTGTGAACTAGAACGAATACCACCGAGGAACGGGTATTTGGAGTTCGAGGCCCAACCGGCCAGAACAATTCCATAAACGCCAAGGGAAGAGACGGCGAAGACATACAAGACCCCAATATCAATATCTGCGATGACCATCGGAACCCCGAAGAGCGAGCTTCCGAAAGGCAAAACTGCCAGCACCAGAATTGCGGGAACCATTGTGAGCTTGGGGGCAATGTAGAAGTAGAATTTATTTACCTCCTTCGGGATGAAATTCTCCTTTAAAAGCAATTTAAGGGCGTCAGCGATGGGTTGCCCGAGGCCCTGAATGCGGATTTTGGTCAGAGGAATGCCCGTGCGGTTGGGGCCGACACGATCTTGTATCCAAGCGCATACCTTCCTCTCCGCGTAAACAGTGTAGGACACCAATCCGAGAATCAAGCCCAGCAACCCGAGCGTCTTCGCGAGGGAAGTCCATACCAAAAAGACCTCCGGCATCATCATCGCATTCAGAATGTTCATAAAATCAAGGGGTCTTTCCTAGCGGCAGGGGGTTGAGCTGTCGAGACGCAAGCGGATCAGAGATTCAATTTCTCGATAAATCGGCCATCACCATCCACCTTTGCAGTGGCGATGACCTCGGCTTCATTGGCTAGTTTGCTCATTATTTCGACCTGGGCAGGACTTGGAGTTACACCTTGAGCTTCGAGCACCACACGTCGAATCTCCCTGATCTTGCCAATCAACGCTCCAACCATTTCAGTAGATTTGAGGTTGGGATTCAGGGTGTCCAACCGATCGAGAAAATAGTCCATGATATTAATGCGCCCCAGTATGCCAGCCTTCTCGAGCGAGTAGCGCTCGACTGCACAGGCCGCACCGAGCTGGAAGCCGCGCAACCATCCGCCCAAGCTCACCATGTGCGCCATTTCCTCGTCATGCAGTTCCATCATGGATTCCTCGACATCCTCCTGCGTACGGATCAATTCCTCGCGCATCCCCAACCAGTCACCCTTGTCGCTGAACTCAAAAAGACTTTTGCTCCGCGAGGTCAGCTTCCCCCCCACCCCAAGCGCCCTGGATTGGCGAATCAACTCTCGACCGATTAATTGAACATCCTGCGGCCGCTCGGCGATCGTAAGCATGAAACCGTCAGCCACCATCGATCCAAAATGAAGGGCTGTTTGGAGACGGTTATTGAACCCCAGAGAGTGGTTGGTTTCCTGGATCAGCTTGATGGGAACCGGGCGGAAGGTCTCAAGATCCTGTAATAACCCGGCGATGGAGGGGGAAGTCACTGGATTCACTCCCAACTCTTCACGTCTGTGCTGTTCGGAGCTTTCAGCCAACTCCCGCTCATCATCGGTTTGAGCGAATAATGACGCGCAAGCGATCCACCCCACCAACCCAAAACTGGAAAGAAACCGATTCACAATTAATTTCTGAAAGGACATCAACCCTTAACTCCATGTTCAAGAGAGAAACTGCTTTCGGAAAAAAAAGTTCATGTTCATTGTGAATAGGAATTTTCAAGCAGGCACCCCGTTGTGCACCTACGGAGAACTCCTCATGACCACACTCGAACAGGACATTCACGCAATTGGGCGCCAGGCGCGCGTAGCATCAAGGACCTTGGCACGCCTTGATGCGAAACAAAAGAACTCGATTCTCATCGCCATGGCGGACGAATTAATTGTTCGCTCCCCTGCGATCCTCGCAGCCAATGCTGAAGATATCTCGGCGGCCGAAAATAACGGCCTCACGAAGGCCTCAATCGACCGCCTCCGCCTCACCGATCTCCGGATAGCGGAAATGGCGGACAGCATTCGCCAAGTAGCCGAACTCGCCGACCCAGTCGGGGAAATCCTCCGCGAATGGACACGCCCGAATGGTATCCGCATTCAAAAAGTGCGCACGCCGCTCGGCGTCATCGGCATCATTTACGAATCCCGCCCTAATGTGACCGCTGATGCAGGGGTCCTCTGCCTCAAAACGGGCAATGCCGTCATCCTGCGCGGAGGATCGGAGGCTCTGGCCTCGAACATCGCCATCACAAAGGCTCTCCAGGCCGGGGGGCTGCATGCGGGCCTGCCTGACCACTCGATCCAACTTATCCCATCGAAGGACCGCGAGGCTGTCAGAATTATGGCTGCCATGGATAAGTACATGGATGTCATCATTCCCCGAGGGGGGCATTCACTGATTGAGGCCGTTGTCGCCTCCGCACGAATGCCTGTAATCAAACACTACGATGGCATTTGCCATGTGTACGTGGACCATGAAGCCGACCTTCCAATGGCTCTTGAGATCGCCATCAACGCAAAATGTCAACGCCCGGGCGTCTGCAATGCCATGGAAACAATTCTGATTCACAGAGACATTGCTGATCAGTTTTTTGCTATCGCCGCGCCGGCATTTGCGAAACAGGAAGTGGAACTTGTGGCAGATGACTCAGCGTTTAAAAAACTCGCCTCCCTCGCCTACCCCAATCTTCGTGCGGCTGACGATCAGACATGGCGGACCGAATGGCTCAATCTCATCCTATCCGTGCGTCTCGTTGATGACACGGAGAACGCCATTTTGCACATCGAAACCCATGGTTCGCACCACAGCGACGCGATCGTGACCAACAACCCGCATACGGCTGAGGAGTTCCTCGCCTCGGTTGATTCCTCGACTGTTTATTGGAACGCCTCGACTCGCTTTACCGATGGAGGGGAATTCGGCTTTGGTGCTGAGATTGGCATCAGCACTGACAAACTCCACGCCAGAGGACCTATGGGTCTTGAGGAACTCACCACCTATAAATATCTCATTCGCGGGGAGGGCCAGATCCGCTGATGAAAACCTTACAAGTCCACTATGAAGGACGCGTCCAAGGTGTCGGGTTCCGCTACACGGTGAAGACTCTCGCTCGCGAATACGATGTCTCCGGCACGGTTGCGAATTTACCGGATGGACGCGTCGAGTTGCTATTAAGTGGAGATGCTGACGAAGTTGATGCTTTCCTGGAAGGGATCCGCACCAGCACACTGGCTGGCCATATCACTCTGGAGAGCGCCTCTGAAGCTATCCGCCCAGATACCCTTCGTGGATTTACCATCATCCCATGAATACTTCCGCCGTCGAAATTCGCGATCTGACAAAGATTTTTCCCGTCCACCTGCGCCGTCGCCACATCACTGCTGTAAAAAATGTTAGTATCACCGTGGAGGCTGGGGAGGTCTACGGCCTTCTCGGCCCAAACGGAAGCGGCAAGAGCACCACGCTGAAAATGCTCCTTGGCCTTGTCACTCCAACCCATGGATCAGCCCGTATTTTCGGAAAAGACAGCAGCGACTACCACAGCCGCACCGATGTGGGCTTCCTCCCCGAGAACCCTTATTTCCATAAATTTCTTACCGCCGCCGAACTCCTCGCTTTCCATGGAAAAATCTCCGGGCTAGGCAGCAAGCCGCTTGCCAAGCGAATAGATGAGTTGATTTCTCTAGTCGGACTTGAGGACGCCCGCGACAGACGTGTGGGTGGCTTTTCCAAAGGAATGCTTCAGCGCATTGGTCTTGCACAAGCGCTGATCCACGACCCTCGACTGGTGGTTCTGGATGAACCAACCGCGGGCGTCGATCCTTCTGGTTCACATCAGATTCGCGATCTCATCCTCGATTTGAAGAAGCGCGGCAAAACCGTTCTCCTCACCTCCCACTTACTCGAGCAAGTTCAGGAAATATGCGACCGAGTGGGTATCATGGCTCACGGAGAAATGATCCGCGAAGGGTTTCTTGACGATCTAGTCCGAATCAAAAACCAAACCGAATTTGTGGTGGAAAATGCAACCCCCGAACTCACCTCACGAATCCACGAGATGATTGCAAATTCCTCCGCCCATCTCGTCGCGACACGACAACCCGAGCGCTCGCTCGAAAGTGTATTCCTCGAATTGACCGCTTCGAACAAATGAAGGTCTTTCTGACCGGCACCGACACAGGCGTTGGGAAAACTTTCGTAACGGCTCTTCTAACTGAATCTTTACGCCGCACAGGCATTCAGGCTGTGGCAGTAAAACCCTTTTGCTGTGGAGACCGCGCCGACATTGATCTTCTGCGCACAGCCTCCAACAAAGTGATCAGCGAGGCGGAAACCACACCTGTATGGCTTCCCTCTCCAGTTGCTCCTTCTGTTGCTGCGCGCCTAGAAGGAAAATGCGTCTCTCTTGATTCCCTTTCATCATGGTTTCACCGCCTTTCCCACACATATCCCGTGATAATTGTCGAAGGTGCTGGCGGTTGGCTTGTGCCCATAAACGACTCAGACACCATCGCCGACCTGGCTGTTCGCCTTGATTTACCGGTAGTCCCGGTGGTCGCTAATCGGCTTGGCTGCCTCAACCATGCCCTACTTACGCTCGAGTGCATCCGCTCAAGAAATCTTAAATGCCCCGGCATTATACTAAACACTCTGGCTGAAAACTCAGATCTCGCCACTCAAACCAATGCTGGAGAACTCTCACGCCATACACGCATTATCATGGAGATTACCCACGGCCAACGCGAGATCCCCCCGCACGATCTTGCCGAGTTTCTAGAGGCCGTTAATTCATCGACGGATCATCAGGCGCCTCAGCTAGCAGACGCAGGAACGGCCCGGAATTTCTCATAATCTCCAGCCAAGCATCTGCGGGATTCTCCATAGCGATGAGAGGGCCAGTGGGAGGAATTACTATCCACGAATGTCGAGCAATCTC
>CALAPX010000234.1 GCA_937888355.1 uncultured Spartobacteria bacterium | reverse complement strand
GAACAGCCAGAAGGATGCCCATGAATCGTGGCAGGGGCCATGTGGAGGAGAGTGCCGCCGTGAGAACGGCCGCTCCGCCAAGATAGAAGACAAAATGAAGAACCTTGTCCTGATGAGGGAATAAATGCTGTGGGGCCGCCTCGCCGGGGAGTCCAGACAGGACAAAGAGAAGTGCCAACCAAAAGGTGAAGGCAATCCAGTGGAATATGGCGAGATTCAGAAAGCGGTGAATCATGGTGGAGATTTGGAAGGCGGGGTGATTTTGATCATTTTTTGCATGGCCGTGGGAAAAATCCGACACACGAATGGGAAAAAATAGGGATTTTCATGAATTCATAGGGAAATCTCCCGGGTGTCGGGTTGGCATGGGTAATGCTAATCAAAAATAAGATCAGTCCGGTCGCAGGGGGGATTCTGTTCGTAAACTTGGGGGAGGGAGCGAACAGAGGGGTGGCCGGGCTGTTTCTTTTTTCAATAATCCTGTGATTGGGCATTGTCCTCCATCTCTTTTAATGCGCGATCGAGAGGGCTGTTAGGGGCCGGTAAAATTTTTTGACGCATGGTTGCAATCGCACGCTTGGCGCGTTGTTTCTGGCCAGCTGACGCAAGAGCGTGAACAAAGGGAATTCCCACTTCTTTAACGAAATTTCCACCGCCTACTTTACCGATAGCCTGGAGTTGCTTGTAAAATTCCAATGCCGCCTTGTCCCAGTCGCCCTGATCGAGTGCCGTTTGGACTTTCATGGAGGCTACGCCAACGCTGAGGTCTGAACGCTTGTTTTTATTCTGACTGAGAACAAGGGATTCGGTCTTTGTGGCGGATGATTCATCCCCGGAGGCACGTTGGAGTGAGGCGAGGGCCAGTTGGTGGCGCACTTTGAGGTCGGGTGTCGAGGCAAAGCGGCGGATTGCCTCCCCGTGAAGAGTAATGCGTCGTGCCGGAGAGGGTTCGGAGCGCTCAAGGAATGCCAAAGAAGCCTCCCAAGCTTCTGGATTTTCAGGGCAGGATTGTCGGGCTTGAGTGAGGGTTGTCTCCGCCTGGTCGATGAGCCCTGCGGACTCCAGAATAGAAGCCATGGCGATCAGATTCATTGATTCGGTGAATTTTGGTTTGTTGCGGAAGCTGGCGGCGAGAAGCTTGAGCTCGTGGTCGCTCACTGGTTGCCAAGTCTGAGGGTCTAGTGCGCGCCCAACGGCATAGTTCTGCTGCGAGTATCGACCGCAATTTAGTTCCCAACGGTCTTCGCTTCGAAGGTAGCCGAACCATGCGTGTCCGCCATCGGTTCCCTGTCCGGTAAAAAACAAGGTGGGGAGACCGTTTGCCTTGCCTGCGAGCATGGCGAAGTAGGCCTGATCAACGCAGATACCGCCCTCTTTACGGATTGTTTCCAGAGTGTACGGGGAGGTTGTCCAAATGAACTCACCTCTTTTGATGCGGTCTTCTCTGTAGCGAACATCGTCGAAGGTCCGGGAGAAGCGCGAGCGTGGGTGGCGAACGAATTTGCGGGCCCAAGCGATTTCCGATGGGGATACAAAGACATCGACAATAAATTTGAGCTGATCT
>CALAPX010000233.1 GCA_937888355.1 uncultured Spartobacteria bacterium | reverse complement strand
TTGCACAATCGATCCCGTCACGATCAGGAATCCTTACAAATACAGGATCTCCATGCTCTGTTAAGAGACTCGCTCCGTAAAAAAGGGCCTCTTTTCCCTGATATTTCGGATCTTGGAACTTTAGAAAATCCACAAGCATTCCCCCATTTGTCAGAGCAGGGAGTACGTTATCCAATGTTAGGTCTGAGGATGAACGAACACGACCGAAAACCGAGGTCCTTGCTGCCATTTTACGCTGAATCTCCCCGATCTTTGAGGAAATCAATTCCCTATTGGCGGCAAACTCCATGCCCTCTCCAATCCTTGAAAGCTCGGCTTGCAATGTCTTTAGTTCATCCAATTCACCAACAGCTTCGCGGTCCTGCGAAAAGGTGCGAACAAACGCTCTGTCTTCGAGCAATGAATCCAAGACAATACCTTTCCAGCGAAGGCTGAGCTGGGCTATTTGCTCAGGCCTTAACAGACAATATAGAAAATTCATGTCTTGAAACTCAGTGAGCATTTCCAATCGCGTCCTCTCATCTGACATCAATGCGGCATCCATCTCTCGCTCAAATGAGGCGACCGCACGGGCGGCGTGGCTTCGTGCCAGGGGTAAGCGGTTTTCCAAATAATGGATCTCGGCAAGCCAAAGATGCGTTATTCCCGTTTGCAAATGCTGCGGGCCATATACCGCATCAAGGATTGCCAAGGCGCGCTCATATTTTTTTCGGGCATTGGTTAAATCCCCCGTGGCCATATCCGCATGGGCCATATCATTGAGAAGCCTGCCGATCCGGGGACTATTCGCAGGGAGGGTCTCTTCATAAATGGACAATGCCTCGAGAGAGAGTTCCCTTACCTTGGAAGCATCACCTGATTGGCCATAAGTGGCTGCGAGCATGCATAGTGATTCGGCTATTCGTGGATGACGGGGCCCGAGAACTTTCTTTCGAATCTCAAGGATGCGTTCAAGGTGGTGCTTGGCCTTGGCGGTTTCCCCACTTCTTAGAAGGGCTTCCGCACAATTTGACAACACATGAACTGTCGATGAATGATCCGAACCATAGGCTTTCTCGATCACAGGCAGTGCCCGCTCATGAAGTTCTCTGCCTTTTTTAAAATCTCCCACAGCATCGTAACGCAACCCAAGATTATCCATGCGGTGGGCGGTGAGCGGATGGTTCGGCCCCAGCGTGGCCAGCAAAATACGCACTGACTCTTTATCAAGCTCAAGGGCCTTTTCATCGTCGCCAACTGCGCTGTAAACATTTGCGAGCATGCTTTTGATATTTCCAAGATGCGAGCAATCCAGCCCATATCGCTCCAAGAAAAAGGCCATGGATTTTTCAAGGAGGTCTTTGGCTTTGGAGAAGTGGTTGGTCTGGGTGTAAAGATCTCCCAACCTAGCCCAGATGACAGCTACAGCCTCTTGATAATTTCCAGGCAACTCTTGGTAAAGACCCAGCGTTTTTTCGTAGGACTCAATTGCGTGTATTGCATCACCCATTATTGCTTGGGTTTGGGCTACTTGCTCAAGGGCTCGGACAGTGTGCAACGCTTTGGCACCTTGAAATTTTTCCTGAATGGCAAGCGCCCGCTCAAAGAGATCCAATGCCTTCGAGGAATCCCCTAAATTTCGATAGGTATCGGCCAACCGGTTGATCTGGTGGGCAGTTAATGGACTGTCCACCCCGTGCTTTAACTCAGCAATAGCAAGAGCCCGGTTATGGTAACTCAAAGAATCCTCATGCCTCGCCTGTTTATTGAACGTGTCACCAATACGGTTCAAAAGGGACACAAGGACGGCATCGTCCCCACCGCTAGCATCCTCTCGGAGCTGCAGAATCCGAAGATAATACTTTCGCGCTGCCGCATGGTCACTGGCTGGGCTCGCGTCTGCAACGGAGGATTCATAGGTGGCCGCAAGACTTTCCAACGTGGGAACAAGATCGGTAGGAATTACCCCTTGAGAATTCTCCTGCCTCCGGAGAATGTCTTCGAATAATTCCCTCGCCTGGTTTTTTTGACCACCTTTGAACAACTCTCCTGCGCGTTGGATTTCTAAATCTCTCTCTGAGGGAGAAATACCCCATGCGGCTTGGTCATGCAGTCCGCAGATCATAAGGAACACTATGAGCGATCGAGCATTCGGAAGAATGCGGAGAAGCAAATAAGGTGAAAATGCCAAACTCAACACGAGGTAGAAATGCAATAGCGATGTGTCTCTTAAGTCACGATCAATCCCCAACCCCCGCGCAATAAGTGAATTTGATCAGATCCTCGTGGATGACATGAAAAGGAAAGAAACTCGCCAACGCTGCAGTTGACGACAATGATGCGCCGGATTTTTTTTATAATGAGATACCATTCCAACCTTTGGAAAATGGCTCCCGTGTGGGTGCTTTTATCACTCGCAATAATTTATTCCTATAGCCGCGCCCATGCTCTGCCTCCTACCGGGCAACGGGATTATACATTTGGGGTTTTGCCAAGCGGTCTCCGCAACAATACTGAAAGTTCCCTCCCCGACACATTGTCTATTGAGACAGGATTCTACGGGCTGTCGTTCGATCTTGCCGACTTTCAGAAATCCAAGTTTGGAATATTTCAAGACGACTTAACCTATGCAGAGGCATTGAAAGCCGGCCCTCAGCGACTGGAATCCCTCAAGCCCAAAAACCTCAATCTCGAGCTGGAACTAGATGGTAAAGTGTATCGCGCGATGTCCTGCCTGGCCGGTGACAAAAGCGAACCCCAGCGGTTCTATAACCTTCGCCTGTGGGAATCCGCCCGACTTGTTCAGCATTATGAATTGCTTGGCGTGAATTTCATGAGTGCCGATGGCGAGGTTCTCCCCTGTTCCTCCTCACTCGACATCTACGCTTGGCCTCAATCATTTCATCTCACCGCAAACATCACCCCAGACCATTTTTACCAAGAGGGATCTGCAAAAGGGATCGATAAAACCGGATTATGTATCATTGATAAACCTTGGCGTGTGGCTCCTCCATCTGTTCCTGACGCCCCATCTTTCACGGCTGAACTCTGGGTTTATTTCCCTGTCAGTCTGAAAACTGATACGGGCGGGTATCTGCTTGCAAAAAATGGGCACGAGCACCAACCGACTCACTACGGCTTCAAAGTGCAGGACGAAAGAATCATCGCCACTATCAATGACGGCCGCGGGCGCTATGCTGTCTTGTCACTAAGCCAAAAGGCGCCGCTGAAAACGAATACGTGGTACCATCTTGCGCTGACTTGTGATGACACCATTGCGCGTTTTTATGTTAATGGGGAACTCCAAAAAGAATTGCCCCTCCCCCAGCCACGCACACAAGGCAAAGGGGATTTGTTTTTAGGGTTACCCGATCGGGGTGGAGCGGGGGCCTTCCCGGGCGTATTCGACCAATTGCGGATCTGGCACAGGAATCTGTCACCGGATGAAATCAAAGCCCATGCCGCACAACCAATCGTATTGTCCTCTACAGAGGGCCTGAAATTTCAGGAAAATTTCGACAAGCTCGTCCAGCCACCCGCTGGAGTACCACTGCCATGGAAAAATGCGGTCATGCGCATCGCCTTCGGGAAAGATGGCAAAGCATGGAAAGCGGAACGCCCAATCAATGGGGATTGGAGCGAGCACAAGGAATCTGTCACTTTGGAGTGCAACCTCAGCCCAACACCTATTCAGACGGCTAAAGTATCTGTGGCTATCTCCACAAAGTTGGATGGGCCACTGCCGGCAGTCTATAATCCTCAAGTAGGCGCTTGGGAGTGCCCGATCAAGTCTCTAAAGCGGGATCGCAGCTTTAGAAACGACGGGACTCGCAACTATGACGAGATCGATGTCGTTGTGGACAATTCCTCTGGAAAACCGATCCAGGTTCCGGTTTTCATTGACCTCTCATCTGTGGCCAGCATCACGGGACTATGCCCGATTCTTTGTGAACCGGACGGCACACCTACCGGAATTCCAGTCCAATTTGGTAAAAACTGGCACATGCGAAAGATGGGCCACTATGCGCGTTTTTATACATTGATTCCCTGCGAGCCCGGACAGACCACCAAAAAACTCCGCATCGCTTATGGGTTCTATGGTCAACTCCCCTCGGCGAGTCATTCCCAACTCTGCCTTGTCGGCTATGGTTCCCATGGCGGCCGTTGGGAGCAATTGGCCATTGGAACATGGGGTGAGACCATGTGTTTCGATGTCGAACACGATTGCACCAATGTCATGGTCACCGACGTGCGCATGCTCATGACCCGTGTGGGGGCTGATGGACCGATGTGGCAATGGACAGATGCTGGCTGGGGAGGCGACTGGCTGGGGGTGTTCGATTCCAAGGGGGGAAAACTCACCTCAAATTCCATGAAAGCGGCGTACCACTCGCACGGGCCTTGTCTCACCGATGTAGAATATTGTGGATTCTACGGATTGGATCATGCCGTGAGACTGGATGCCGGAGTTCAAACCCTGCGCACGGACGACTACTCCCGTGTCTTTCAGAAATTGAAATATACTTTTGCCAAAGAACTCCCGGCAGAAAATACTTGGTTGTTCAAAATGGGTTCCACCCGTGCGACGAGGACACCCAAAATAGCCATTGGCAATGCCAATGGGCCAATCACTTTGGAAGACTCGAAGCCCGTTCCGCCAACAACCACAAGATACATGGAGCCAGCTACGATAGAGGGACCCGCACCTTGGTGGGCTGGGTTCCCTGGTGGATCGGTCGAATCAGGAATGCCAAATGGCAGCCGGGCGCTCGTCATCCGCTCCTACCATGCCGTTTTTGGCGGTCAACCCTACACCAATCCCACCGTGGCGATGCACTACATCGATACCGATGATGCAGGGCTGGCAAATGTGGACCTCCGCTTGGTCGCACCGCCCAGTG
>CALAPX010000232.1 GCA_937888355.1 uncultured Spartobacteria bacterium | reverse complement strand
AAAAAAGGCTCCAGCCCTTCTGGGGAAGTTTGAGGCTATCCTCAATCTCACGCACCTCGGCTTCGATTTCCGCATCGTCCAGATGCAGTCGTTTGAACACCTCCGTGGCTTTTTCCTTCATGCCATTGAGTACAAGCCACCGAGGACTTTCAGGCAGGAAAAGCACCCCAACGAACATGACCAGCGCCGGGAGGGCAATCATGCCGAGCATCAAACGCCAAGTTTCGTTTCCGTGTGCCACAGAGAGAACCCAAGAGGCGAAATACATCGCATCAAAATCCCCCGGGCCATGCGTCATATCCGCGATTGCAATTTGCCCATCGGCAACGCTTGCAAATAGCGTGTCGCTCAGGAACGCCGCCAGGATGCCGATCGTTATCATAAGTTGATACATCGATATCATCCCGCCACGCACCGACTGCGGGGCGATCTCCGCGAGATAAAGAGGCGCGGTGAAAGACGCCATGCCAACAGCTAAGCCCAACACAAAGCGCGCGATGATGAGCACGCCAGCTGTGGGCGAAAAAGCGCAAAAAATCGCCCCCACCGCGAAGAGAATCCCACTGGCAAGAATCGTGCCGCGCCGGCCGAGTCTTTTACAAAGAATGCCGCTCCCAAGCGCTCCGATCACAGCACCCCAGAGGAGGGAGCTCACAATCCATTCGATCATGCGATCATCGACCCCAAGATCCTTCTGAATGTAAATCTGCGCGCCAGAAATCACCCCCACATCCAATCCAAACAGCAAGCCGGCAAGCGCGGCAGTGAATCCAATAAAGTAAACGATGAAGCCAACAGGCTTGGGTTGAGAGGGTGAGGGCATGATAAATGAGGGGCAGTGTTTATAAAAACGTTTCACATTTATTGCGCAAGGCAATCTGAGCATTTTCGAAGCCGTGAATTTCCTCCGATTCACGCTTGCTTCGATTGCTGAACAAGCCTATCAATGCAGGGCACTTTTTACGGCTGGATAGCTCAGTTGGTAGAGCAGAGGACTGAAAATCCTCGTGTCCCCGGTTCGATTCCGGGTCCAGCCACTCCCCTCTAATAGTCCAGCGGGCCGACGGCGCTTACCTGGATGCTTTGGAAAAACTCATCCGTGTTCAGCGGGGTAGAAGATTCAAGGAAGCTCCGGCCAAATTCGAGTTTGTTACCGGCATCGTCGTTCCAATCACTTTTTGCGTCCGGATTGATGATTTGAAAAAAATCAAAGGGCTGGCACTCGATATCGTGGCTGATCACGAAGACCTCCACGCCGAGATGGATAAACTCAAGAAAAGTGAAGCGAGGGTCGCAAAAAAATGAGAAATATTTTCCACAAAAAATCTGCTCCCCCCGTAAATGTCCTACCAGTGGATTTAGGATGCCTGGCGACATGATCACCATACTCATCCACCGCGTTACTTTTTTACTTCGTCTCTTCCACCCGCAGAATCGCCGTGCAACTTACCGGCAGACGGAGTTTTCATTCTAGCGTATGGATCTCCAAGCTGAACTCGAGAAGCGACGGGCAGAGGGCTCATTCAATGGAGAAGGGTACAAACCTCCTGAGGATCCGCTGATTATGAAAATCATTTTCTGGGCGATTCTAATCATCGCCAGCCCGATTTGGATTCCCGTGTTCATTGTCTGGCGGCCGATCCTTGCGATTCGTAGGCGACTAAAGAAACACTCACCAGCGCCGCTCAAGCAGGCCACCTTGGACATACCCAAAGAACCACCCCGGCCCATTGACCCAGAGCTCTTGCGCCGTCGCGAGCTGGCCAAGCGTATCAACAAGTTCAATCACCTGAAGATTCGGCATCTCTACGATCCCCTCCGCGATGACCCCGCCTACAGCGCAGTCATCGAAGCCGCCGCCCAACGCGCCCAAGACGAGGTCGGACACCCAAACGTTCTGGGCACCTGTCACCTTATTTGGCGGCGGCAAAAGCAAATCCTCAAAGAGGAGTTCGGCATTGTTTGGTACACTCCAAGCGAGATGAACCCGCGGGTGATTTATGACTGATATTGCTCACGCTTTCAAATTGCCGGCAGCCATCGAAAAAGCTGAACTAACCGCTGTGCCCTCAGCTACCTTCCACGCCGCTATCAACCACATTTCATGAGCTTCTTCTACCGGAAATCTGCGAACCTCGGCCCGTTCCTAAGGCACAAATCCTGCCCGGAAAGCCACGGTGGCTTCGATTTTGAATCGGCCGAAGTCCTCCAACGAGGAAGTGCTCAAGGGCTACGACTTTCTGAAATCCCACAGCTCCCACAAAGCCTCGCGGAATTAAGCGGCTGGGCGCGTTGGATCGTGCGGCTCGCTCTGGCCTGCGCCAGCACATCGAAATCCACGGACCCGTTTACGCGGAATCCCTTTTTCTTGCGGCCTGGGAAGTTCAAGGGCGGCGTGGAGGGGCCGAGCACCATTTTCACCATGACCAAGACTTGGGAAGGTGGTTCAAGCGGCTTCACCGGAATCTTTACTACACGACGCCAAGATCGGCCTTCCCGAGCCCCCAGACGACCAGTTTGGAGCCGCGGGAAAATCCCTCAAATGAGCATCCAACCCACGCCACCTTACTCGCCATCGGCCGCTTGCTCTTCCCCACTTGAAACAAACCAACCTTCAACCCTAATGTCATCACATGTGGACCACACAAACCTAGGGCGAATCCCGCTCGAAGCATGTCTTGAAACGCTCCGTGGACGCCTTGAAGCAGTTAGCCGCCTTCAAGGCGGTCATACCCATCACCAAGAAGAGCTCCGCATATTCAATGAAGTCGCCAACGAGCAAGGTTGGTTCCTCAGTTCGGCTCCACCAGAGCTAAGCCTCCCACCTTCCGACGAAGGCAACGAACACCAAGTCTGGTTTCGTGAAGCGCACGGAACTTTTCTGAAAGCCACATGGCCGGGCTTTTACGGGTGGCCATTCCGGTATAATCCGGCATATAATCCGGTATGATCCAGACGGACACCATTCAAATCACACCGGAGTTGCTGGCTCTGATCAGTGAGGTTGATGAATTCAAGGGCGCATGGCGCGCCCTTGGAACCCTTGCCCCTGAGCGCCTAAGGGCACTGCGCCATGTCGCCACCATCGAAAGCATCGGCTCCTCCACCCGTATTGAGGGCAGCAAGCTCACCGACCGCGAGGTTGAGCGCTTGCTTGCAAACCTCGAAATCCAACGCTTCAGCAGTCGCGACGAGCAGGAAGTCGCCGGCTATGCCGAGGTGATGGAAACCGTCTTCCACGCATGGGCCGAGATTCCCCTCACGGAAAACCATATCAAGCAACTTCACCGTGACCTTTTGCGCCACAGCGATAAAGACGAGCGGCATCGTGGTGAATACAAGACCTTGCGCAATGATGTGGGAGCCTTCGACGCAGACGGCAACATGATCGGCGTCGTGTTTGAGACGGCAACTCCGTTCGACACGCCACGCCGCATGGCAGAGTTGGTGAAATGGTTGAATGACGCCCGCGAGTTGAAGCGTATTCATCCATTGCTGATCGTCGCCGTGTTCATCGTCACCTTTCTGGAAATTCACCCATTCCAAGACGGCAACGGCCGATTGAGCCGCATCCTGACCACCCTTCTACTATTGCAGGCGGGCTATGCCTATGTGCCGTATTCATCACTGGAATCCGAGATCGAGAACAGCAAAGAAGGCTACTACTTGGCCTTGCGGCAGACGCAAGGCAGCATCCGCACCGAGGCTCCGAATTGGCAGCCCTGGCTTATTTTTTTCATGCGCGCCATGCAGCAGCAGAAGCGCCGCTTGGCCGTGAAGGTGGAGCGCGAAAAAAATGCCCTCGCCGTCCTGCCGGAGTTGGCCGTTAAAATCTTGGATTATGTGCGCGACAATGGCCGCGTCACGACCCGCGAGATGGTGCGCGAAACTGGCGCAAGCCCCAACACCCTCAAAGCCACCTTTACATCAATGGTTAAAAAAGGCCTTCTGGTGCGCCACGGCGGCGGCCGATCAATCTGGTATGTGCTTCCGTGATATCAAACGAAAAGCACGGAAGC
>CALAPX010000231.1 GCA_937888355.1 uncultured Spartobacteria bacterium | reverse complement strand
CCAAAGCCAAGCCGGTAGCCAAAGCCAAGCCGGTAGCCAAAGCCAAGCCGGTAGCCAAAGCCAAGCCGGCAGCCAAAAAAGTTGAAAAACTGCAGCCAACTTTTAAAAACCCAATCGCTCCCAAAGCCCCGGTTAAAGTCAACGGCTGGCTCGCCAAGCAACGCGCCCGCCTTCTTAACTTGAAGGATGAGCTTCTCGACTCAATGAATGGCGTTGCCCGAGACACACTTCGAACCCGCGCCGAGGGCAGCGATGCTTCCGCTTTCGGTATGCATACCGGCGATGCCGGCAGCGACGCCTACGACCGAGATTTTGCATTAAGCCTCCTTTCGCAAGAGCGAGATTCCCTTTTTGAGATTGATGCGGCCCTCAAAAAAATCAATGACGGCTCCTACGGCGTTTGTGAGATGTCCGGCAAACCGATTCCCCACATTCGCCTTGAGGCTCGCCCCTTCGCCCGTTACACAGTCGAGTGTCAGGGTGAACTCGAAAAAAACAACCGCTTCACCCGCGCCCGTCTACCGGTCACGTCCCTCTTTGGGCTTGGCGACGAGGACGGCGATAGTGAAGATGAGGAAACCCAATCCGACTCCAAGGAATAACAACCATGCCACAGGAAAATATCACGTTGGAATGCACCGAGGCTAAAGCCGAAGGCAAGCCCACATCGCGCTACATCACCACCCGCAATAAAAAAAGCCCTCGCACGCCGAATAGGCTCGAAAAGAAAAAATTCAACCCCCATCTCAACCGCCAAACGCTTCACCGCGAGATCAAGTAATCTAAGACCATGCAGCCCAAGACACCACAACGCCGTTCAAACTTCCGCCGAGCCAACCGATCGATGCCACGCCGCCGCGTGGATCTCAATATCGAGGCCATCGACTACAAGAACCCTGATCTCCTTAAGCGATTTGTTACTGAAAGTGGCAAAATCCTGCCTCGGCGTGTTACTGGAATGTCCGCCCGCCTTCACCGCAAGATCACTCGTGAGGTCAAACGCGCGCGCGCAGCTCTATTGATGAAATAAGCCTGAATTCCGCACTGACTTTCCCTCTCCGGGGGAGGCAGGAAGGATTTTTTTAGATTCCCAAGCCGACTTGCGCGGAGGGGATTTTTACAGTACATGCTTGCCTTCATGAAACGCCTTTTTACCTACTTTTGCCTTACCGCGATCATTCTTCTTTCTGCCTGCGCCAAGAAAGGATCCGACCAGTTTGCTGGTGTTGACGGAGATTATGTGACGGGCATTCCGCTTGGAGAGCGATTTGAAGAGGGGGCAAATTTTCTGGGAGAAAGCGTTTCTAAGGGTCAGTTTGCCCCAGTCTATTTTGGGTTCGACAGCTTCAGTGTATCACCTGTTGAAATGTCAAAAGTCCAGCAAGTCGCAACGACGCTTCGCGACATGTCTTCCAATAGGCTGATCATTGCTGGGTTCACAGATGAGCGGGGCACGCAGGAATACAATCGCGGCCTTGGAGAGCGGAGAGCTCAATCGGTTCGCCAAGCATTGATAGAGTCCGGTGTCGCATCAGACCGGATCCAGACAGTGAGTTTCGGAAGCGAAATGCCGACCGACCCCGCCAGCAACGAAGCTGCCTGGACGGTGAACCGTCGCGCCGAGTTCGGCGTAGTAAAATAACAAACGGCCTGCGGTTGCTTCCCAAAGCAGGACCGCTCAGGTCTTGCAAATCCAGCGTTCGATCCAGAACGCATCGCATCGCACGTTTGCGCGGAACTGTGTTTTCGCATTAGAATTCACGCTCCGCAGGTATGACATCAGACCCTCACGCATTCATTCGCATCAAGGGAGCGCGCCAGCACAACCTCCGGAATCTCGATGTCTCGATTCCACGCCACAAATTTGTAGTGGTCACTGGAATGAGCGGCTCGGGAAAATCCTCGCTCGCCTTTGATACGCTCTTTGCCGAGGGGCAGAGGAAATATGTCGAGAGTCTATCCGCTTATGCGCGACAGTTCCTAGACCGCATGGGCAAGCCGGATGTCGATTACATTGAAGGCTTGTCCCCAGCGATTGCCATTGAGCAGCGAACTTCAACAGCGAATCCCAGATCAACCATTGCTACGACAACAGAGATCTATGACTACCTTAGACTGCTCTATTCAGCTGCCGGGGTGCCCCACGATCCAAAAACAGGAGCAAAGGTGGAACGTCAGACCCCGCAGCAAATTGCCGGAACAATTGAAGGCTGGCCAGAAGGCACGAAGTTCCTTCTCCTTGCGCCGCTTGTTGCTGGAGAGGTTGGCGAATTTCGCGATGTCATTGAAAAGGCGCGCAGAGAGGGGTTTGTTCGGCTCAGGGTGGATGGAAGTGTGGTTGAATTGGCAGAAAAAAAACCACTTCGCCTTGATAAGACAAAGCGACATTTTATCGAGGCGGTGGTGGATCGGCTGGTAGTAAGGCCTGATCTCGGACAACGGCTGGCTGATTCAGTCGAAACAGCCTTGCGGTGGGGGGGGGGAAGGCTTGTCACCAGCCGTCTCCAACCAGACGATGATACATGGGTGGAGCGTAAATTCTCTACAGATTTCCAGAACCCAGATACGGGCTTCACCATGCCGCGGCTCACGCCGAAACATTTTTCTTTCAACAGCCACCTCGGCGCGTGCTCATCATGTCATGGGATAGGGAGCGAGATGTTATTCGATCCTGCACTGGTGGTGGACGGTGAGAAATCAATCAGCGATGGAGCTGTGCGCCCATGGAAGCAGGCGAATCCGCGAATGAAGGCGTATTACGCAGCGGTGCTCGAGGCGCTTGTCGCTGATACGCCAACCCCGCTTGACAAGTCTTGGAGAGATCTACCGGAGACCTTTCAACAACTTCTCCTCTTTGGCTCTGGCGCTCGCAAAATTCCGATGACCACAGGGCCTGGTCGCGTAGTTGAAAAACCCTTCGATGGCCTCATGGCGCAGTTGGAGACTCTTTACTCAACTACAAAAAGTGAGTTCACGCGCAAGCGGCTGCGGGCCTTTCAAAACCGACGTGCCTGTACGGTTTGCGGCGGGGCACGTTTGCGTCCAGAGATGCTTGCGGTGAGACTTACGGCAGTTGATGGACGTGAATTCGGTATTCAGGATCTCTGTGCGATGACTATTGGTGAGGTGGCGGGGGTGGTTGATGGACTTTCCCTGACCAAATCAGATGCCGAAATCGTGAAGGATGTCCTCAGAGAAATCCGTCAGCGGTTGAGATTTCTCAACCAAGTCGGCCTCGATTATCTTCAACTAAACCGTGAGAGCGGCACCCTAAGTGGAGGTGAAGCCCAGCGGATCAGGCTCGCTACGCAAATAGGCTCAGGGCTTTCAGGAGTCCTTTATGTGCTGGATGAACCAAGCATCGGGTTACATCAGCGTGATAACGATCGGTTGATCCAAACCCTGCGCAACCTTCGCGATTTGGGAAATTCCGTTATCGTTGTAGAGCACGACGAGGACACTATCCGCGCAGCGGACCACATCCTTGACCTGGGGCCCGGCGCAGGACCTCTTGGCGGATGTCTTGTGGCTCAGGGAACACTCGAAGAAATCTTAACAAACAAGGAGTCCCTCACAGCCCAATATCTGAACGGATCAGCTACAATACGAGTGCCCCGCCAACGGGTCGCCCCAATAGAGGCTTATGAAGACGCTGCAGCAGGTGGATGGCTCTGTGTGCATGGAGCATCAGAAAATAATCTGCGCTCAATTGACGCAGCATTTCCAGTGGGCTGTCTTACATGTGTAACCGGTGTCTCTGGGAGCGGAAAGTCCACTTTGGTGAACGACATTCTACGTATTGCGCTGGAGCGGGATCTCCACCGGGCAAAGACTCAACCGGGAGCCCACAAGCGAATTTCAGGGATGGAGCAATTCGATAAGGTCGTTGTTATTGATCAAAGCCCTGTAGGCCGCACACCAAGATCAAACCCGGCGACTTATACTGGAGCACTGGGGCCGATCCGTGACTTATTCAGCGACCTTCCCGCCTCCCGGGTGCGAGGGTATGATCCGGGTAGGTTTTCATTCAACAACAAGGGAGGGCGTTGTGAGCATTGTCAGGGAGAAGGCTTCATTCGCGTTGAAATGCATTTTCTGCCCGATGTCTATGTCGAGTGCGAAACCTGCCATGGCAGCAGATATAACCGAGAGACGCTTGAGATAACCTATAAGGGCAAAAACATTGCCGATGTCCTCGGAATGACGGTTGACGATGCATCTCAATTCTTTCGTCATGTACCAAGCCTCAGCTTAAAACTCGAGACGATGCAGGGTGTCGGGCTTGGCTACCTGCGCCTCGGGCAGGCCGCAACAACGCTTTCAGGCGGTGAAGCCCAGCGACTCAAGCTCTCAGCGGAGTTGGCGAAACGCCCCACAGGTCGCACTATCTACTTGCTGGACGAACCAACTACCGGACTTCATTTTGCGGATATCCAAAAACTGCTCGAAGTCCTCATGAAACTCCGAAATTCTGGCAATACACTGATCGTGATCGAACACAATCTGGAGGTTATCAAGTGCGCAGACTGGATTCTTGATCTTGGCCCCGGTGGTGGCTCACACGGAGGGGCGCTTGTTGCAGAAGGAACTCCGGAAACAGTTGCTGCCAACTCCAACAGTGAAACAGGCCGCTACCTGGCCAAGTATTTGAAATAATGAAATCCGTCTATCCACTTTTATTTCTGGCCACCACGAACATATCGCTTTCAGCCAATCTCAATGAAGTCAAAGAGGCCATAGAGCAGAGATTTCCGCATATAGCTGTCGAAAAAATCAAAGAGATTCATCCGGAAATTGCAGAAGGGACAGCCCCCAGAGAAGTTATTTTACTGTATGCGCGTGCCCTCATTGAAGATGGTCAAGCAAGCAGAGCCATCGCTTTGCTTCAGGAAAACGCGTCCGATATCAATGAGCGATTCTTATTGGCTCAGGCGTTTGCTGGCATCGGCGATTGGGCTAGAGCGCTGACACACTATACCGCTTGCGCGGAGGATTCTAGCTTTGACCACTCAGGAGAGGCGCTTATAGGCAAGATCCGCATGTTGCGAAATTCCGGACACCCTGCGGAGGCGCTTGAGGCATGGAAGAAGGTGAACTCACTGGAAATGCAACCTGTCAAAAATGCCGCTCTACTAGAGGCAACAGAGGCCGCTCTCGATTTGGAGGATACCGAAAGCGCTCTCAGTCTCCTGGAGCTCATCACGCCCTTGCAGGCCTCGGAGACAACCAGATTGAAATTTCTTCGTGGGAAAATCGCCCTGCTCTCCGGAGACTATCAAGAAGCCTTGCGCCAGCTTCACTCTCTGAAGCCCTCTGGGTGGGGCATGGCAGTGCAAACGACAGCGATCAAGGCCAAGGCGATGATAGAGACAAGTCAGATTGAGCAAGCCGAGATACTGCTGGAGGAATTCATCAGCTCGCATCCTAATGTTGATGGGTTGCACAAACTCTTTGCCTTGCTTGACGAGTGTTATGCGGCATCCACAGCCGCCTCCTCGAATGAGTTGAAGCGCTGGTCCCAAGATTCTGCAGACTCACCGGCAAAAAAACTCGCCACCTACTATCTGGCACGTTTTGAAACCCGTGGATCTTCTCCAGAGGCTTCACTTCCCATGCTTGAGGAGCTTGCAAAAAACCCTGAAAACAACCCGATGGCCGATGAGACTGAATTGGAATTGGCCGCATTGAGGATTCGTCTTGGGCGACCCGAAGAGGCGCTTGGTGGACTGCCAGGCTTGGGCCTCAACCCGCATACGGATTACTTGAGAGGCCTTGCGCTAGCCAGAATTGGGGATCAAGTCGGCGCAAGGGCTGCATTTCTCGAGGCAACACGAGATCCCAACCTTTCGCCGGAAGCTCTATTTAATGCAGCGATCTGTGAGCTATTGGCATTAGGGGATTTTGATACTGCCTTTGACCGACTGCAGAATGAGTATCCAGGCAAGACGAGTATTGAGGTGGCTCGAATGCAAAGGGCGTTCCACTTGGCGCGTGAGGGAAGTCCAGAAGCGGAGGCGGCCTTGGAATCCCTCTCTTCATCTCCCGACGCAGCTATGGCGGCGAAAGCGCGCCTCGCTTTGGCTGAGTGGAAATATCAGCAACTGAATTCCTCTGGAGCAAAGGAAGACCTTGTCCGTGTATCAACATCGGCCAACCCAGCCCGTCAAGCCGCGTTACAGGTCTTTCTCATGGACAATGGGGAGCTTGGATCTGAAGAAAAAACTGTCGAAGCTGCGCGAGGATTTCTTTCTGCGTATCCCGAAAATGAGGCTGCTCCATCGGTCTGGATGAAGCTGGGGGAGATTCTTTTTCGTAAAGGAGACTATGCCTCGGCGCGTGTAGAGTTGGAGTCCCTTGCACGCAAGTTTCCCGGCTCGGATTACGAGGAGTCGGCCTTGTTTCTTGCGGCACAATCGGCAGCGCGGATCCCTTTGGATACTGCTGCCGAGGAGGCTATTTTACTCTTTGAGGAGGTGGCTTCGGATAATGGAGTGCTAGCGGCAAGCGCACGAATGGAGCAGGCATCTATCCTTGCGGCACAAGGCAAACCGCTCGAGGCAAATATAATTCTAGATAAAATCCTCGCAGGCGCTCCCGACCATGAGACCCGTTCTGGAGCATTGATGGAAAAAGGAAAAAATCTCTTTCGGCTTGGGGAGAAGGATCCGGAAAACTATCGATTATCAATAGGGGTCTGGAAGCAGGTCGCTGCAGAGGAGGAGGATCCTGCTTGGGTCAACCAAGCGATGACCCGTGTCGGCGGAGCCTATGAAAAGCTCGGGGATCCGGGAGCCGCCATTGCCGCTTACTATGAAGTCTTCAAGACATCGGAGGGCCCTCTGCTGGAGTTTTTTTGGTTCTACAAATCAGGCTTTGCCGCTGGACGCATTCTTGAAGATGAAGAAAAATGGGACGAGGCGCTTCGTGTTTACGAACTCATGGCAGCGGTTGAGGGCCCACGTGCTCTGGAAGCAAGAGAACGCATCAACAAACTACGGTTGGAGCATTTTCTCTGGGAGGAGGACTGAATCACCGCTGAACAAGAAACGCAGCTTCATGGGGCATCCCTTTTTTGTTGCCAACGGAACAGGCGTTTAGCGTCACTGAAGATCGCATCCTGTGTGCTGCCCAGCAAAACGATAATAATTTCGCGATGGTCGTATTTTGCGCTAGCGATGAGGCATTTTCCGCCTTGGAGCGTAAACCCGCTTTTGAGGCCGTTAAAATAAGCGGGGCGGTGCCACAGAAGCAGATTTGTGTTCTCTAGCATTAATGTGCGACCGTCACTATGGGTGAAGGGGATCATCTCCTGAGCCACCCAGTGCCGGATCAATGGATTGCGGTAGGCATAGTAGGCGATGATCGCCGAGTCTCTCGCAGTAGAGTGCTGGCCGGGGGCGTCGAGACCATGGGGGTTGAGGAACATGGAGTTTCTGGCGCCAAGCAATTTAGCCCGGCGATTCATATTGGAAATGAAATCTCCATAGGAACCCCTTGCTGAAGAAGCAAGAGCGCTTGCCGCATCATTTGCACTGCTGACAAGCATCGCAGCAAGCAAATCATCGCGGCGGTAGCGGGTGCCGGCGACCAAATCAAGCTTGGTGGGGGGTTGCAATTGGTCTCGGAGCGTAACCACCGCCTCACGATCTAGTCCTCCAGAAGCGATGGCTTCCATCGCGGTCAGCAATTTTTGGGTGCTAGCAACAGGAAGGCGTGCGTCGGCATGCTTCTCGAAGAGCGTCTCACCGGTTTCAGCATCGATCACAATTGCGCTGCGGGCTACGATTATTGGAGCATTAAATGTGAATTCTCCCCCTGCACGCATGGGGGAAGCGACCGATTTCGAAAAGGCCATGCCCGGCGTCACGGTGTGATCCGGCGGGGTGAGTGAGCATGCCCAAAGAAAAACAACAATGGCCGTCGCAAAAGCAAGGAACGACGAGACGGTCGAACTCTGGGGCTTATCCGGAGGATTAGAATCAGGCGGTGTTTTCATAGGATGACGTACGGAATCGCGAATCCGAGAAGCCGCAAGCCTGCGGAGGCAAAAGTAGGGAAACCCCCGAGGAGCATTTAATGCAGGTAGTTTCCCTGCGTTTGACTTGAACCGGCGCTGAACTAAACTCCCGCAAATCGAATGAATCAACAGCCGTCACGCCATGTTTTGTTTGTTTGCACGGGCAATGTCTGCCGCAGTCCAATGGCTGAGGCATTATTTCGCAGGGTATGCGAGGGGGTTCCGGGAATTCGCATCGAATCCGCAGGGCTGAGCGCTGCAAAAGGCCAGCCAGCCAGCCGCGATGCCGTGGAGGCGCTGGCCGCTGAAGGGGTTGAATTGCGTTCATTTCGCAGCCAGCCGCTTAACGAGGAGCTCATCAAGCAGGCCTCCCACGTGTTTGTGATGACCCGTGAACATCGCCGCCTCATCGACTTGTTTTTCCCTGAATACATCCACAAAGTCCGCCTCCTGCGATTTGAGCAAAAAGGCACACCTGACGTTCTCGACCCGATCGGTCAAGGGCGCGCAGTTTACGAGGAGTGTAAAAAAACCATAGCCTCCGCGCTCCCATCCGTCCTTAGAATGATCAATCAATCCATCATGACAGCAACGACAGCCACCACCAACGCAACATCCAGCCTCGCCTCAGCCGACCCCGCAATCTTTGCGGCCATTGAAAAGGAGGCCCGCCGCCAGTTCGAACACATCGAATTGATTGCTTCCGAGAATTTCACCAGTCGCGCGGTCATGGAGGCCCAGGGATCGTGCCTTACCAATAAATATGCCGAGGGATATCCGGGCCGCAGGTGGTATGGCGGATGTGAATTTGTCGATCAGGTGGAAACGCTAGCCATCGACCGCGCAAAGCAGCTCTTCGGTGCGGAGCATGCAAATGTTCAGCCGCATAGCGGCAGCCAGGCAAATATGGCAGTGTATTTCAGCGTGCTCCAGCCTGGAGACCGCATTTTAACGATGGACCTTGCCCATGGAGGTCATCTTACCCACGGCCACCGTGCAAACTTTTCTGGCAAACTTTACGAGGTGCGGCATTACGGCGTGAGCGCAGAAACAGAAATGATCGACTATGACGCCCTTGCTGTAGCGGCTGCGGAATTCCAGCCGAAAATGATCACTGCGGGAGCCTCAGCCTATCCGCGGGCCATCGATTTTAAGCGCATGCGTGAGATTGCCAATTCAGTTGGAGCGTATCTCTTCGTCGATATGGCTCACATCGCAGGCCTTGTCGCCGGGGGAGCGCACCCATCGCCATTTCCACATGCGGACTTCGTCACCACCACCACCCACAAGAGCCTGCGTGGACCGCGTGCTGGACTGGTCATGTGTAAGGAGCAATTCGCCAAAAAAATTGATGCGCAGGTTTTCCCTGGGGTTCAAGGGGGGCCGCTCATGCACATCATCGCTGCAAAGGCGGTGTGCTTCCAGGAAGCCCTTCAACCAGGTTTCCGCGATTATGCCCGACAGATCGTCAGTAATGCCAAGGCGATCGCCGCCCGTCTGTCCCTGCTCGGCTATCGGATTGTATCCGGGGGCACTGATAACCACGTCCTCCTCGTCGATTTGAGGCCTGCCGGCATCACTGGAGCTGAGGCATCTGAGATTCTCGAAAAAGCGGCGATTACCGTAAACAAAAACGCGATCCCCTTCGACACCGAGTCGATCATGAAAACAGGCGGTATCCGTATCGGCACACCCGCCATGACGACGCGTGGACTGCGCGAGGATGATATGATGCAGGTCGCCGACTTCATCCACGCTGCGCTACAAGCAAGAAACGATGATCAAGCCCTTGCAAATCTCTATAAAGAAGTGGCTGCTTTCACTGCCCGCTTTCCGTTGCCTTAAGGCTTCGCCCCCCCCAGCGATTACTCTAGGCGGACTCTGGGATCGACCACGGCATAGAGGATGTCGGAAATCAGGTTTCCAAGAAGGACTAGGCCAGCAACGATGAAATTCAGTGCAACAAGCGTGGGGTAGTCTCGTTCTAGGACTGCTTCGTAGCCGAGACGACCCATGCCAGGGTAGGCAAAGATGGTTTCCACAATCACCGAGCCGCCGATTAATGCAGGCAGCAGGCCGCCGATGCCGGTGATGAGCGGTCGAATAGAATTGCGGAGGGCGTGTTTATAAAAAATTGCCTCCTCATCGAGGCCCTTAGCTCTGGCAGTCCGGATATAACCCTCGCGAAGGGTTTCGATCATGCTCGCACGCACGAAGCGTGATTGGACAGCAATCCCGCCGAGTGATAGGATCACCGCGGGGAGAGCAATATGCCATACGCGGTCGAGCCACATGGATAGCTGGCCTGGAAAAGCAATGCCGTAGGACTGCGTGCCTAGAACCGGGATGGCTGCAAATTTGACGAGCCCGATGATAGCCAGGTTCGCGATCCAGAATGTCGGTACGGCGATGAACACAAAGACCGCAAATGACACAATGGTGTCGGGAGGGCGTCCGGCATATCGAGCACAGTGGATACCTATTAAGAGCCCGAAGGTAAGCGAAAGGCCCATGGCAGCGACATTCAAGGTCACTGTGGCTGGCAGACGCTCAAGGATGCGGCCTAGTACGGGCCGGTCATCCTTAATGCTGCGCAGATTTCCAGTGAAGAGGTCTCGCATGTTAAGCCAATATTGAACGTGGATAGGCTGATCGAGGTGAAACTTCTTGCGAAAGGCCTCCTTGACCTGAGGTGTGATCTTCGGATTCAGCTCACCCCAAGGATAGGGGCTCCCCGGCGCGAGGGTGATCATAAAAAACGATACGAGGCTGATGCAAAACACGAGAAAAGCACTAATCAGGAGGCGGCGGACGAGGAAGTTCAGCACGGCAATAACCTTACGCCGTTCCCGGTGCCGCTGTCAAAATCCAGACGACACGCAACATTGCCCCAACGAACCGGGATGGTTAACATAAAAGGATATGGCACCCCGATGAGAAGCAGGATTCTAATCGTTGATGGGCATAGCGCGCTCTTTTCTTGGCCTGAACTGGCATTAGTCCACGCCAGAAACTCCGCCTCCGCCCGTGAGAGGATAGTAAAAATTCTGACCGGCTTGCAGGATTCCACTGATTGGACTGTGGCGGTTGTGTTTGATGGAAAAGGGCTGAAGGCCTCCAGTGAAACGGTGCCGGGAGGAATTGCAGTGCTGTATTCAAAATCCGGCCAGACAGCAGATTCGATCATCGAACGCCTCGCCGCAAAATATGCTCAGGGGTACGATGTCACCATCGCGACAAACGACCGATTGGAGCGGACCACCACCGAGGCGCTTGGATGCATGAGTATTTCCATCGATCAACTCCGCAAGGAAATCGGGCAAGCAGGCGACGAGCTCCGCAACACGCTCCGTCGTCTCGGGTGAACTCCGTAGTGGCAGCAACTTTGCAGTCGGTGCATTTCATAATAAAAATGAAATATGGGTTGGGTTTATTTGTGCACTGCTATTGTGACCGAAGTGAT
>CALAPX010000230.1 GCA_937888355.1 uncultured Spartobacteria bacterium | reverse complement strand
TTAAGTTTTCGAATTAATTCGAATTTCGGGGTATTTTCGACCCCTTTTCGGGGTATTTAATTTCATTTTCCGGTCACCTTCTCGGTCAACCTATCGGTAAAGTCTCTGTAAATTCATGGCTAGGTTCTCGGCCAGGAATGGCCTCTTTTGTCCCTTAACGACACTTTCACAACCCTTAAAACCCCGTTCTGGTTAAGTTATGGCGTTGACTGTGGATTGACTATGGATTGACTCTGGGTTGACCGTGGATGACTGTGGTGGCTTATGGCGTTGACCATGGTGTTGAACGCTTATTGACATGGTTTGACCTGCTGTTGATCAGCCCGCCTATTTAAAAACCACCCTACTGAACATTCGCTTCTATTTTTAAAAAGCCCTTTCCTGCACTTGCGGGTAAAACAACCTCCATCTGCCTGTAATCAGTAGGAATACCTTGGGGCTGGGATAATAAATTACCTGACCCCTGATACTTCCCTTAAAGCCAAACAAATTTAATGCCTCATATTACGGCCGGCAAAGGCCTGCACTCGGGCCGGGTCAATAGTTCCAGTAAAAATTTTTCTCCTTGAGATCGCCCAGACGGCGAATGGTCTCCACATGCCCATCGACAAATACGACATTGGCTTTGCCACTGTGGCGGAGGGGGATTTGCGACTCATCGCCCCAGAAGCCACTGGATTTAACAAGATCATCGGTCACTTCCTTCTCTGCGTTCTCCACTATGCCGGCTGTTTTATTGTCGTAACCATACCATCTTGCACAGTAGCCGAGACTCATGGGATATTCCGTGTTCTGCTTCTGGGCGCAATCGGCGGCCAAGATCACCTGCGAGGGCCGACTGATCTGGGCGGGTCGCACAGGAGACCGGGGGCTTGCCGCGTGCGGGATGACTAAGGGATTATACCCTATGGCCGTCATCACACTGCCAGCGTTGGGCGAGGGCTCTGAAATCGTACCATGCCACTTGGCAGCAGGACAAACCTGAATCATCTGCGCTTTAGCTACACTGGTTAAGTTGGGCATAGTTTTAAATCCACTATCGTCTGGATCTTGTTGCACGGGATAGTAGCCATAATCCGAAGCGGCTGCCGTGATGAAGCTGCTGAGCTGCCTGAGGTTTGAGATACAGGCGGCCGACTTCGATGCGGATGTCACCATCCTATAGGCCGGCATCACCAGCGCAGTAAGAATCCCGAGAATGGCGATGACAACAAGCAACTCGATGAGGGTGAAGCCCCGGGTAAGCCTCAGGTTTCGGTTCACCCGAACCCCTGCCAAGCTACTAGGAATCTCTCGTAAGGACGTCGCAAGGACTGAGGGTGCCAAGCGCAAATGGGTGGAATTGAATGACACCAAGTCATCAAGTTAGTATTAACTTTTTATGCACTCAAGGTGTTTTTGACTTTTCCTGATAAATTCTCAGACGATCGGTGACTCTTTTGGATATATTGTGAGGCAAGACAGCGAGATTCTCACGTCAGATTGATGCATCGGTGGGGCAGTCCTATCTGGTTCCCATCCGGAAAAATGCCAACTAGGCGCAGACATAGGATTGGTGAGATATGATGCGTGGTATCTTCAGCTTTTTTTTTCTTTGTGCGCTTCCACCACAAAACGGATTATTTAATTGTGATCCACACTGACAAAGATACTATTACCACATCCCTTCCTTCCACTAAGGAAGTGCCTATGAAGAAGCGTCTCCTTTTGAAATATCCGGCCTCCTGGTGGGGTGCTAAATGGCGTGAGGCCCTGCCTTCGGGGAACGGGCCAATCGGGGCGGCGGTTTACGGGGCAGTGCATGACGAAACGGTATTACTCACCCATGAAAATCTGTGGCACGAGGTAAGGAAGCCAGAGATGCCGGACGTAAGCGCAAAGCTGCCCAAAGTGAGGGAGTTGCTCCTCGGGGGCGACGCGCGGGCTGCGTCCCGGGTTCTGGCGGACGAATTCGAGCGACTCGGGTACAGTCCCAACATCGGAAGCCCACTTCCGCTTGGCGATCTGAAGATTCGGATGCCGGTTCGTGAGGGGTTTTCGAAATACCGGCGGATGCTCGACATGGAGACCGGTGAAGTGACGGTGTGCTGGGAGGACGGTGGCGTCGCATTTACGCGGAAGCTTTTTGTCTCACGTACGGATGATGTGGTGGTGATGGAAATCCGTAGTTGCGGGGGACCGCTGACGGTCGATGTCACACTTGATCTGCACGACCGAACGGACGCTCGGAGCTGGAAGCAGGCGGATGCGCCACTGCCGACTGCACTAGAAGTTCGCGCGGACGATACGGGGATGATCCGCTACGCGGCCCGCAACGACGATGGCACCGACTTTGGCGCGGTCGCGCGCGTGATTCCGAACGGGGGCACGCTTGCGGCCAACTCCGGAAGGCTGCATGTGACAGACACGGAGTGCGTTCTCATTCTTCTGAAGCTCTTTGTGAAGGAAGATCGACAGTCTGCCTGGGTACGGCTGGAGGATGAACTGGCCGGCACGGCGGCCGATTACGGAGACCTACTGGCACCGCACGCGGCCGAGCACGGAGAGCTTTTCAAACGGGTGCAGCTCGATCTGGGTGGGCCAAAAGCGGACCACCAGCTTTCCAATGAAGAGCTTTTGCTTGAGGCCTACCAAGGTGAGGCACCGACTGCGCTGGTAGAGAAGATGTGGGCTTACGGGCGCTACCTGCTGATTTCGAGTTCACGCTCGGGCGGGCAGCCCTGCCCTCTTCAGGGCCACTGGAGCGGCGAGTATCGCGGGTTCTGGGCCTTCAACATGGCGAACGAAAACCTGCAAATGATCTACTGGCAAGCGCTCCCAGGCCATTTGGCGGAAACCTTGCTGCCAGTTTTTAACTACTTCGACCGGATGCTTGAGGACTTCAGGGAAAACGCGCGAAAACTTTATGGTTGCCGAGGGATTTATATTCCGGCGGTCACGACACCGCCCTCAGGGCTGCTCAAAACGGTCATGCCTCATATCATCCACTGGACCGGCGCCGCTGCGTGGATCGGACAACACTACTACGACTATTTCGTCCATACCGGGGACGAGAAGTTCCTACGTGAGCGAGCGCTGCCATTCCTGCGAGAAACGGCACTATTCTACGAGGATTTCCTCACGCTGGGAGAAGACGGATTTTTTATCAGTGTGCCGTCGCATTCCCCCGAGAACACGCCGGGCAATTACTGGGATGGCGACGGCATGGGTGCCGCGATGGATACGACGATCAACGCTACGATGGATTTCGCACTTGCTAAGGAGGTGCTCACGCATCTCATCGAGGGGACTGGGCTGACCGGCCAATTTTCGGATGAACGGAAAAAATGGGAGAAGATGCTGACGCGGATTCCGCCTTACCAGATCAATGAAGACGGGGCGGTCAAGGAGTGGATGCATCCGTTTTTTACGGACAACTACCACCATCGCCACCACTCCCACATCTACCCGGTCTTTCCAGGCCGAGAAGTGACCCGTGAATCCGATCCCAAACTCTTTCAGGCATTCGAGATCGCGATTCGCAGGCGCCTAGTTATCGGGCTGGGGGAGCAGACCGGTTGGTCTCTTGCGCATATGGCGCATGTGTTCGCGCAGATACAGGACGGGGAGCAGGCCCTCAAGTGCCTCGACCTGCTCTCGCGCTCGTGCGTGAAGAACAATTTCTACACGACGCACAACGACTGGCGAGGCATGGGTATCGGGGTGGAGATGGAATGGGCGCCCTCCCAGATCGACGCCAACATGGGCTGGACATCCGCCGTGCAACAGATGCTGATGTTTTCTGTGCCAGGGAGGATCTCGATTTTGCCCGCTGTGCCCGAAAAGTGGAAGACCGGTTCAGTGAAGGGATTGATGGCGCGTGGTGGCGTCGAGGTGTCGATTGAATGGGACGCGAAAGCACGAACCGCCCGGGTGGAGTTACTTTCGAATGGCAGAGATCAGACGGTGGAAATTGTGCCGCCGTTCGGCCTGAAGCATCGAATCACCGTGGAATTGAATGCGAACCAGCCACAGCGGATTTTGATCGCCGAGAAAACGGTTCACCCTCATGCCGAACCGGTTCCGGCCTAACTCCTGAAAGTCAATTATGCACTGGATTGATTGGACGGTCATCGTTCTGTTTTTGGTGTCGAATATCGCGCTTGGCCTGTATTTCAGCCACTTGGCCGGCAAGAATGTAGACTCCTACTTCGTCTCCGGCCGCACCTTGACATGGTATCTCGCCGGCGTCTCAATGATCGCAACAGCGTTTGCCGCCGATACACCGCTCTGGGTCGGAGCGCTGGTGCGCCAATACGGCATGCAAGCGGTGTGGCAATATTGGAGCCCGCTGATCGGATGCGCTCTTGCGGTCGCGCTTTTCGCCCGGATGTGGCGGCGCACCGAGGTGATCACCGACAATGAACTACTGGAGTTGCGCTACGACGGTAAGTCAGCCCAGACGCTCCGGGGGATTTCTGCATCCGTCGGTGCCTTGATTATCTGTCCTTTGATCATCGGATGGGTGGCCAAGGCCATGGTCACAATCGCAAAGGAGACGATGGGCATCGGCGGCCAGCAATGGATGATTGCGGGATTCTCCCTGCCATCGGAGGTTGTGGTCACGATGATTGTCATGGGATGCGCCCTGTTGATTTGTGCCTTCAGCGGTCTCTATGGAGTGGTTTATACGGATTTCGTTCAATTCATCATCGCCACTCTCGGAACGTTCATCCTGGCTTGGCTTTCCGTAAGGGAGGTCGGAGGTCTTGGCGCCATGGTTGAAAAGCTCTCCTCATCTACCGCATGGGCGGGGCATGAGTTGCATATGGCGCCGGTGATCAGTTTCGGAGTCTCGGCAGGCGGCAACACCGGGACTATGTCGATCTGGAACGTCATCGGGTTCTTCGCCATTCTTTGGTGGGGCAATGCATTGTGCGGTGGGTTTCAGGCCCAGAGGGTTCTGGCCTGCAAGAATACCGAGCACGCATCGAAGGCGCTACTCCTGCACACCATCGTCTATTTTGCGATCATCTGCTGGCCGTGGATCATCGTGGCCCTCGCCTCAATCATCATTTTTCCGGACATGGGTGTTGCGGGTCATGATGCGGCCTATCCCCGGATGTTGGTTCACATTCTGCCCATCGGGCTGCGCGGGCTGGTGGTCTCGGCGCTGATCGCGGCATTCATCTCCTGCATCAGCACACTTTTCAACTGGGGATCGAGTTACATCGTGAGCGACCTCTACCGCCGGTTTCTGCATCCCAATGCGTCCGATAAACACTATGTGCGCGTCTCGCGCTTCGTCACAGTTCTCGTGGCGATGGCGGGCGGGGCTATCAGCTTCTACGCCGACAACATCCAGCAGCTCTTGGAGATTTTCTATGTCGTCGGCGGAGGTGCCATGGTGGTTGGTGCCTGCCGCTGGTTCTGGTGGCGGATCAATGCAACCGGTGAGATCGCCGCCTTTGTCGCGAACTGGGTGGTGGCGGTTCTGCTGATCTTCGGACACAGGATCCTGCACCTGGAAGCCCCGCTCTTAGACGGGCCAATGCGCGCCCTGCTGCACCTGCCCGAAGGGGTCAGCTTCACCAACGACTACGACCTGCTCGGCGCACGCATGCTGTTCATGATGATCATCGGCTTCGGCACGGTGGTTGTCGTTTCGCTTTGCACGCCACCTGTGGAAAAGATCCACCTCCAAGCCTTTGTCCGCCGCACACGCATTTTCCGGCCCGGGTGGGGGGCTGTCATCCGCGACATGGAGGGCTATGTGCCGGCGCAGACGGTTCCCCAGGTACTGATGGATTGGGGCATGGTGGTAGCAACGGTTTGCGCTCTGCTGTTTTCGATGGCTTACCTCGTGCGCAACCAACCCGGGCCGGCGACCGGTTTATTTATCGTCTTCATAATCCTGCTTGTCTGGTTTCTTCGGCGCACCCGGCGCGAACTCGCATCTGAACTCCATCCGGATTCCTCTTTACCACCCTCTCCCACAAAACTCTGAATCCACACAAATCCTTGCAGATGCTCTGCATCCCCTCGCTTGTTGCCGCTTACGGTTCCAACATTATTGCTGCTGAGTGAGACCCCAGTCGATCCGTCTCAAGAAAAGAGCGGCAAAGTCCGCTGCCTCTTTAGAGGTCCGTGTTTTCGGATTCCCCTCTTTGGCCGGATCGGGTGATCGCTAGTTGACGCATTTCGAGGATTCCTGTGCGCTGCGCCATGTGCAGCGAGGAATTTGCTTTCGCTCAAGCCCGTAGCGACCTCCTGAGGCAGGACGGCTACTTCTTGGTCAGAGGCGCATCGCCGCCGCGCTCGATCATCACAGGATAGACTTCGTCCCACCACTGGTCATAAGCGGCGGACATGCCTTTGACGCGGTCCGGATCGGATGCGGCGAGATCGGTTTGGCAGGTGGGATCCTTCTTAACGTCGTAGAGTACCCATTGGCCGGGGGGCGTCACTCCCCAGTGGAAGGGAGCGTTGGTTTGTGTGTAGACCGCGCCCTTGCGCCCCTTCTCCACACCGCGCAGGGTCGCGCACTGGTCGCCGCGCACCTTGGGAGTGCAATCGGGGCGATCGCACGGGCGGCTGCGCATGAGGAGGAAATTGCCCTGACGAACACCAGCCATGGCGTATTTGTGGTCGGCGGCCATGCCGCTCGGCCACCGTCCGACGTGCTGAAAGAGGCGGCGGTCATCGTGCGACCAGCCTTTCCCCTCCAGTAGAGGCAGAAGGCTGTAACCTTCAATCTGCGGTTGCAGTTTGGCGGGAACCGGCGCATCCGCCAATTGGCAGATCGTGGGAAGAACATCGAGATGCGCGGTGAGTTGGTCCACGCTGTGCGGAGTCCATTTCCCGGGCCAACTCCAGAACGAAATGGCCCGCGAACCGCCATACCAGATCGTGCATTTACACCCGCGCATACCAGCATTGAAAACGTCGAGGCCATGGGTGGCCCCATTGTCGTTCATGAGAACAATGACGGTATTCTCCCGGAGCTTGTGTCCCGACCAGCGTGGATCTTGCGTCTCATCAAGGAACTTCATCATGCGGCCCAGGTTCATGTCGAGATTTGCAACCATGGCGAGGTAAAGGACCTGGTCTTCGGTGAGGCCCTTGTTCCGAAAGGGGGCGATGAACTCCTCCGGCGCGGCCATCGGGTCGTGGGGTGAATACGTCGCTAGGTAGCAAAACCAAGGCTTGGTGCCGTCGAGCCGAATGAAGTCCATCGCATCGCCGAAGTAAATGTCCTCGCGGAACCCCTTCTCCTTCGTGCGCTTGCCGTTGCGGACAAACATGGGGTCAAAGTGCTCACGGGGGCCTCCGACGTTGCTCGAGCACCACTGGAAACCACGCGAGGCCGGTCCGTAGCCGCGCTCGTCGCTCAGATGCCACTTGCCGATAAAGCCCGTGGAGTACCCAGCCTTCTCCATCAGTTGCGGCAGCGTCGTCGCACCCTTCCATAGGTGCTCACGCGGATCGAGTGTGTGCGTGACGCCATTGCGGAACTCGTGCATGCCCGTGAGCAGCGCCGCGCGCGTCGGCGAGCAGGACGGACTCACGCAGAAATTATCGAAGCGCACGCTCTGGTCGTGCAGCTTGTCGAAGTTTGGCGTTTTGAGCAACGGGTGGCCGTGCGCCCCAATGTCACCGTATCCCTGATCGTCGGTGAGGATGAAGATGAAGTTAGGCTGGTGCGGTCGATCCGCGGAGGTGATTGGTGCTGGGGCTGCGATCGCGCCCTGCGAAGGCTCTCCAAGGGACGTAGCCGGCGAAAGCAGGCACAAACCAGCCACCAGAAGCGTGTAAAATAGAGAACGCCAGCTCAATTTTTGATTCATATTGTTACTATTAACTTACGTTCTGACACAGGCAATAAGATTCGTTAGAAGCAACTTGCACTTCGTTTGTGCCGTAACGAGGATCCCCAACGGAATCGTGTCCCATTTGTCAGGACTGACCTCGCTCCGCCAGAAACCCTCCGGCGAAGTCAGTGTAATCTTCCAGTTGCCGTTGAGAGGAATCTGCGCCTGTCGAACAGACGCAAGTTGCACTTCGCTCCCCTAGGCACCAGCCGCACAGCCGGGTATGGCCATATCCACCAAGCCGGGCACCGGGGCCCTGGAGGTGTAATGAGTCGGCGGCGCGTCGCCTCCTTTTGTCTGCTCAATCTCCCACATTCCATTCAGTGAAACTACATTCCGCATGGGCTTGGAAAGCGACGCTGGCGTATCGGCGGCGTGGAGCGAGGCCAGCGGCGCCAGCAGCTGGGCGGCAAGCGTGACGAAGATTTTCGTGGAAGAGTTCATTTCTTTGCCTTCCTGTCTTCTTTCACTTGGGGCGAACTGGTGTTCCAAGTAATGTGTCCTTCTCGTTTTGTGAGGTTGAGCGATACGCTGGCATGCTCGAAGTCCCGCGTGTAAAGAAATCCATCCTTGATGGAGGGGCCGAGTGGCTTGCCCAAGGGGCGCTGCAGTTCCTCGTAAATATCATTGCGCCACACCTCCCGACTCTTGCCCGGGTTCGCGCTGGGTCCACTGCCCCAGTGAAAATAGGCACCCGGCTCCACCACCATGAGGAAGACGGCGAGTGGAAATTGGATATGCTCCCGCATCCAGCGTTCCTGTTCAGAATAGGTGAGCCGATCGAAAGTCTGCCGCCATTCCATCTGCAGGCATTCCGGGCCGGCTTTGAAAAGGATGAGCTTGCCTTGGGCAAGTGCCTGGGTCATCGCAGTCATTCCGTCCGCCACATACTGTTCATAGGTGGTTCCTTTGGGTGGCACGGCCCAGCGTTCGATAAAGGACCCGTCCAGATACTCCAAATGCGGCAGATTGGCTTGAGGCGCGCATACGCGGATAGCATTGCCGACCAGTAGCTTGGCACCCAACTCGCGCTTGAGTCGCGTGGCGGTGGCAACGTAGGCCTCGCCATAGCGCTGATCAGGATACAGGGGAACGCGGCCGTCGTCCAAGGTATTGAACTTGCAGATCGCGTCGATGAAAATGCCGTCGATCTCGGGATGGGCTGCCATCCCGGTCGCTGTGCCAATCCACCAGTCCTGGAACCCTCGCACGGTTTGGTCGTAGATCCGATAAGGACTATCCTTGAACAGGACGGGCTTTTCATCCCGCTTCAGCGCCCAAGTGTCGGCGTGTTGGTCAAATACCCTGTTGGCGCGGTAATTGCCATATTCGATCACGGCGTTCCAGTAGAAGATCGTGATCACATCCGGGTTTACGGCCTTGAGCGCCTTGGCAGCGGCGAGCACTCCGTCCTCGACGCAGCCTGCGTCCTCGTAGCCGTTGTTCTTCTCGAAGACCACGATGGGCGCAGCAGCGAGCAAACGGATCTCGTCGTCGGTGAACGCAGTCCGCTTGCGCACAATCATAAATTGCGGCACTCGGTCCCAGCTGAAACTCGGCAAGGAACTGGACGCTGCAGCATGCAGCGACGATGTATCGGCCGCTTGCAGCGCGGCCAGCGGACCGAGCAGCAGGGCGGTGAGGATGAGGATGGTTTTCATGATGCTGAGATTTCGTCCGAAGTTACTTCGCACCCGAACCGACGAACTCTTCGCTCGTGAGTTTCCAGTCGCCGTTTTTGTCGAATTTCTTGAAACGGGCTTCGAGATTTTCGCCGCCCTTCTGTCCGGCATTGTATTCATCGAGCGAGAGGAAGCCGTCCTTGTTGGTGTCCCAGCGGGTGAAGTGCAGGTTCCGATCTTTGGTGGGTGTCGTTGCGGTAGGTTTTGGTGCTTCGCGCTTTTTACCGCGTTTCTTCGGCTCGTTGCCTCGCGTTTTGCTCACACAGCTCGGGTCCACTCCGGTCGGAAGCGTGGCTTTCCAGTCGAGCGCGAGCTTGGTCAGGCGTGCAACGATTTCGGGGTGATCCTTCGAGACATCGTTGGCCTCGGCACGGTCATGGGTGAGGTGATGCAACTCGACACGCTGGGCATCGTCGGTCATGACGAGCTTCCAATCGCCGTCGCGCACCGCCAGACGCGGCCAGTAATCGGGTTCGGACTTCGTGCCAAGCCACTGCCAGAAAATCGGGCGAGTGCGTGGGACAGCCTTGCCATTGAATGCGGCGAGCAGGTTCTCGCCATCGCCTTTGTAGTCCGCAGGCAAGGTGACGCCCGCAGCGGCGCAGAGCGTGGGCAGCAGATCGACGGCGGAGAAGGCCGTGGTGTCGTTCTTCGCACCGGCAGTCGTGCGCCCCGGCCAACGGACGATGAAGGGCACGCGCACGCCGCCTTCAAACAAGCTGCGCTTGCGCCCACGCATGCCGCCAGTCTGGCCGATGCTGTAGTAGGTATCGTAGCCCTTGACTTGCGCATCGGGGTCAGACTTGAGCTGTGCGTCTTTCGCGGCGGTGTGTTCCGGTCCGTTGTCGCTTGAAAACATGACAATGGTGTTGTCCTCCAAGCCCTCGGCTTTCAGCGCATCGAGGATCATGCCGACTGCATTGTCGCCATCCGTGATGACGGCAGCATAGACTTGTTTCTGCGGATCGAGATGTTTCCATTTCTCCATGGATTCCAGCGTGGGGACATGCGGCGTGTGACTCTCGTGAATCCAAGCGTTGATGAAGAACGGTTTGCCCTTGCTCGCTTTAATGAAGGCCGCCGTGTTCGCCGCCGTGGCATGAAGGTCGGCGGACTCCCATTCCGCACCGCCGTTGAAGACGGCGAACTCGTCGTAGCCATACGCCTCCGGCTTCGGTGCGCCCTCGGTCAGCCTACTAGTCAGATGCCACTTGCCGAAGTGCGCCGTGCGATAGCCCGCCTCTTTGAGAAAGCGCGGCAGCGTTGGCGCATTCGGGTCCAGCCAGTCGGGCATGCCGCGTTGGTGATTTTGCGCCGGCTCCGCGAAGTGCTGATGCACGGAATACCGCGCCGGATAATGCCCCGTCATCACAGCCGTGCGACTCGGCGAGCAGACGGGGCTGAGCACATTGAACTGCTGGAAGTCCGTGCCCTCACGAGCGAGCCGGTCCAGATTTGGCGTCTTCAAAAACGGATGTCCGTGGCACGACAAATCCCCCCACCCCCAGTCGTCGGCGAAGATGAAGACAATGTTGGGTTTCACTTTGCCGTCAGGCTCCGGCGCATCGGCGGCGGAGATCGCAGACAGCGGTGCGAGAAGAAGGACGGTGAGGAAGGTGAGCGTTGTTTTCAGAGTTAGTTATTTCCGTTCTTGGTAATCCGAACTTGCGGTGAGTTCGCCACTGCGGGCACTCACAAACCACGCGGTGGTTCGGGCGGGCAGCGGGGCGGTGAGGAGGCTGGGAGTCTGTTTCATTTGGTGTTAATTTTTGAAGATTCTTTTTCCTTAGCGGCTTCGCCTTTTGCAGCTAAGGCGTCCACAATGTCTCCATGTTAGGCGCGGAGGCTGGTGAGTTCGGTTTTTAGTTCGGTTTTTAGTTCGGTGACGGTGGCAGTGTGCCCCACTGGCTGGGCCGCTTGAACAGAAGACGCGGAGACAAAGCAGACCA
>CALAPX010000229.1 GCA_937888355.1 uncultured Spartobacteria bacterium | reverse complement strand
GGCCCAAGGAGACGGTGTTGGTGATGGTGGATCATACCGGCACGCGATCACTGGATGCGGCGGCGTATTTCAGCGGGCACGGGTTTGAGAATGTGCGGGCGCTTCGCGGGGGGATTGATGCTTGGAGTTGCCAGGTTGATGAGGGTTTGCCACGCTATACGGTCGAATGAAATCAGTTGACGCTATTGACGAGGCAATCCGGGATCCGAAGAATCTTGGAGAGATGACTGAGGCTGATGCTGTGGGCACTGCCGGGAGCGCTGACTGCGGCGATATGCTGCGGATGTGGATCAAATTTCGGGAGGTCGGTGGCCGCCGCGTCATCGACAAAGCCACGTTCCAGTCGTTTGGTTGCCAGACGGCAATCGCTGTTGCGAGCATGGCTACCGAGTTGATCAAGGGGAAAACGCCCCAAGAGGCGCTCTCGATGTCTGGAGAGGAACTGTCTGCCCCGCTGGGCCCATTAGCCCCGATGAAAATCCACTGCGCGCAACTCGTCGAAGGGGCGTTGAAAAATGCATTGACGGGTGTTGTCGTTCCCATCCCTGCGGCAAATGCACCAAGCCTTGCGGACAGCCTCCAACCCAAGGCGGGATTGAAGATTACCTTTCGCTGAACAACATTGCTATGACACTTCCGCGATCGCGGTGATCAATCTTCAGGAATCGCCGGGTTCCACTTCAACCAACTTGGTTCAGGTGCGGAGAACAGTTCGTAAGAGGCCCCCGATTTTGCTTTAGGGTCAAGAGGCGCTGAGTCAGGTGTGCCCATGGAAATGCGCCCAACCGGACTCACAATGGTCTCTGCATCGATACGGAACTTGAGAAATCCTAAGGATGCCTGAAGGCCACTTGAGTTCCAAAAACGCGTATTTGTTCGAACCAATCTCGCGTATTGCCGGTCGATTGTTGCAGTCAATACGATGCCGCGGGAATCAGGGGTGAGATTTCTTTCCACAATGCTGCCTATAGTGATTCCACGATATACAATGGGTGAACCCAGAGTGATCGGGGTTTCTGGCGCGGTAAGTTGTATAGTCAATCCCCCGTGGAGAAAATCCTCGGATTCAATCGTTGGACGACCGACAAAGAAGTCGGTCTTTTGAGTGGAGTCTCCCGGGATGCACTCGATGTACACCCCACTGATCAGTGTCTCGAGGCCAGTGATTCCTTGTAAGGAAATGTTTGGTCTTACGATCGAGTAGATCGATCCTTTTCGAAGGAGGTCATCGTTTCCTTGGTCAAGTCGCACGGTCGCGACCACTGCCCCGTTTTTTGTCTCAACCTTTTCAACAAGCCCGACAGGAATTCCTAAATAACGTACCTCGGTGCGCCATGCGGCGAGACCGCGCCCGTTCTTGAACTGAATCCGCACCGGTGAAGAGACGGCTTTGGCCGCCGCTTCAGTTCGGTAAAGCCGGAATTCGGTGTCGGGTTCAGAGGTTTTCCCTTTTGCTCCGAATGAGTCGAAAGCGATGCCGCCGTGAAGAAGTGATTTTAGATTCTCGACTTCCACTTCGAGAACGCCCGGGCCTGCTTTGACTGTGGTGGCGGCAACGCGCCAAAAGCGGGATTGCTCGGAGACAGTAGCGCTGTAGGCGTGGTCAATAACGGCCCGAAGGATTGGCATGCCATCATCGTCGAGGGATTTTTCCAGCACCGATCCTACAACGATCCCCTTGTGAAGGAGTGGTGTTCCGTTCCCAAGGCCAGGCAGTTCATCCGCTCGCAGGATAATCTGCAGTCCACTATCAGCAAGGGCCTCGGAGGTGTTTCCTTCACTCGAAACGCCTCGGAAGGAGGTGGCGAGCGATTCGGAGGAGCCTGGTTCGAGGGAGATGTAAGCCCCGGTGAGTAAGGTGTCCAAGCCTGAGATTTGTTCGATAGAAATATGAGGCCGAACAATGCGAAAGACACTGTCTTCTCGCGCTAGAGAATCTAGCGAAGGGTCTAGTCGGATAGTGGCCTCTAGTGAGGAGGTTGAAGGATCGATCTGCATGGTTTCAACGAACCCAATTGGATACCCAAGGTAGTTTACGGTGGTTTGTCCCGGGAGAAGCCCGCGGCCATCATCGAAATCCACCTTGAGTGGTGACCCGGAACACTGCGCGGCAAATTCGGTGGGAAGTAGTGGGAAGAGCAGGTTGGCTGAGGCTTCCATGCCTTCGCGCTCAAAGTGGTCGTAGGAAATCGCGCCTTGAATAAGTGCCTCGATACCTTCGATATCGATTTCGAAGCCGTGCTGTCCGAGAGAGAGGCGAGACGCCGGCAATGACCAAAACCGCGAGGTGGTGCGCACGGTTGAACGAAATTCTGGAGCAATGCTGAGTTCGATGATTGTATTCCCTGTAGCGTCGAGGGTTTTTGAACGAACGAAGCCCGCAGTGATGCCACGGTGGTAGACGGGGGCCCCTTTGTTCAGAAATGGGACTTTTCGACCCTCGATATTGACGGTGAAGTAGCCTGGTTTGAGAGGCACAAGCGGTGGTTTGCTTTGGCCTCGGAAGCTGAGGCAAGGGGGTCCCCCAGGCATAGAGGCTTGGATCGAGTTGCCGACAACGATCGATTCGATGCCAGTCATTTCAGCGATATTGAAGACCGGCCGTTCGATCCAGAACACTGTATCCCGTGAGGCGAGCCCCGCGGCGAATTTTTTCAAGCGGATTTTGACGACAACGTTGCCGAGTTCCTTGTCGAGGGTCACGGCCTGAATGATGCCGGCCTCGACTCCGCGGTAGGTTAGGCGGGTTTTTCCTTCGAAGATTCCCGGCGTTTCCTCGAAATAGACTTCGATGGTCGGACCCATGGAGTCGATTTCCTGATAAAAAAACCAACCGGCAGAGGCAGCAGCGAGTATCGGAAAGATCCACACCCATGCCGATGAGCGTTTTTTTACGCGAACGACCTCGCCATGGTCAATGGGGTCTGAGGGGTTGTTTTTGTGGTGATTCATCGTGCCTCTGCCGGAGATTCCTGCCAGATCAAATGGGGCTTGTAAACCTCCGCCGAGAAATAGGTCGAGAGGATCAGCGCGCAGAAAAAGAATGCCCCCTCGCGTGGTTGGACGCTGGCAAGGACACCGAGTTGGCCCACTGCCGTGAGGACCGAGAGGAGAAAGATGTCGATCATCGCCCAAGTGCCGACCTTAGCTAAAAACCCATGAATGATCAACCGGGCTCGGCGTTGTCTGTCGCTGCCCTGAAGTGCGTGAAGCCACGCAAGGGCGAGGATTTTAAGGAACGGAACCAGGATGCTCGCAAGGAAAACAATGCCTGCCACCGGCACAAGGCCCGAAGTGTAGAGCTCCTCTACGCCACCCAGAACCGTGAGATCATCAACCTGTCCAGGGAGGCTGATGGTCATGACTGGGATGGCATTAGCTGGGAGGTAAAGGATCACTGCCGAGGCAAGAAGAGCGCGGGAGACGGCAATGCGGGTGCGGTCGGTCATTGGGATTGCTCGAGTTGGATTTCGATCTGACCTGAATTGTGGGCCTGCATGGAAAGCAGAGTGAATAGGGATGCGGCACCAATCCAGAAAGCTCCCATATCCCATGTCACGTTGCCGATCGTGCGCAATTTTACCACGGAGACAATACAGGCAACAGCGAAGACCGGGAGAAGGTTCAAGCTCTCCAGCATTGCGGCGGTTTTGGCTGCGAGGCGCAGGCCCGGCCAGCGTGCTTCGAGGGTGCAGGCTCCTCCCATATACCACAGCGCCCCGAGGTAAATGGTAGGGGCGACGATAGTGCAAAAAAACACCAACGCAGCAATGAGGCCGAAGCCTTCGCTCCAAAGGCTTTGGATCCCAGTGAGAATAAGGTTTTGCTGCGATTTTCCGGCAACCTCGAAGTTGAGGATGGGGTAGGTGTTTGCCAGAACCATGCAAATGAGGGCAGTGCTGGAAAACGCCCAGAGCGGATTAAAGCTGTTCCCTTGTTTAAAGGACTTCAGCTGGGCATGGCAGCGGCCGCAGCGGAGGTATTCGCCTTTGGAAAGATTTCTGTCCTTGCAAGGGGCGAGGCACCGTTTGCATACCAGCCAAGCTCGCATTTCAGCGGGCATCGGGTGCTCATTGTGTGTGGTGTGCATGGCGAGATACGAGATTACGGCGGGGGTGGAGCGAGCAAAAGACCGAACTTGGTTGATGGGTCTAAGCGGATCCGACAGCCCCGTTGGAGGAGTGATTTCCTATTTATTTAAGGGGTGAATGTCTGGAAAGTTGCTCTGCTAAAAAAGAGGGGGAGTCTTCTTGTTCCTCTGCCGCCTGAGTAATTAATGCAGAGGGCCTTGAGGCACCATGGGGTTCAAGAACTGCACATCCAGAGAGAAGTCGTTATGGTGGACGTGGCTCTTCCTGAAATCCACAACGATCCGTTTGAGTGGATTCTTGTGGCAGAGGCGATTCATCATCAATGTCGCATCATGACAAAAAGACCAAAAAATCACCAACTCACCCGCTTGAGTCGCAGTATAAAGCTCTTTCCATTCATGAGCTCGATTTGGCGTATGACAGGTCGTTCGCGTTGACGTGGACGGTCGGGGTGACTACGTTCACGGCCTCTTGGTGATGACGATCTTGGACCGCTACATATTGAAGAAGTTTTTGGTGCCGTTCCTGTATTGTTTCGCGGGCTTTATCGGAATTTGGTTCATCTTCGACTTGGCTGATAACTTGCAGGATTTCATTCAGGGAAGAGCGACGTTCGGGATGTTATCTGCGTATTATGCCTCGCAGGT
>CALAPX010000228.1 GCA_937888355.1 uncultured Spartobacteria bacterium | reverse complement strand
AGGTGGGGGAATGCGGTGGATCAACCAAACTCACCGCGATGACGCTGCGCGGGCTTTGTTGGTACTAGCCGATGCTCCCGCAGGGATCTACAATGTGAGCGACAACACGCCCGCAACCCAGCGCGAGGTTTATGGTTGGATTGCATGTCACTTAGGCGGGTCATTGCCACCGGAGGGGCCTGCCGACACAGGGCGCAAGCGTGGATGGACCAGCAAGCGCGTGGACAATGCGAAGCTGCGGCAGATAGGCTGGTCTCCCATGTTTCCCTCCTACCGCGAAGCATTACCCGGATTGCTGGCGCCCATGACGCCCGATTAAGGAAAGGCAATTTTGGGGTGAATATTTTATATCTTCACAGGGCCGGAGTGCGTAAAATTACAAATGGCAAATATTCTCATTACAGGTGCTTCAAGCGGGATCGGGGCAGAACTTGCAAAAATCCTTGTGGGCCGCGGAGACCGCGTCTTTCTGAATGGCCGATCGGAGGTAAAATTACAGGCCCTTGGCTTGAATGCTCCAATCCATGCCGCTGATCTCACAGTGCATGGAGCCGCTGAGGAGCTGGTAGCTGCTGCAGTTGAATTGCTTGGAGGAGTTGATGTCGCGATTCATTGCGCGGGGGTTGGGCTGATCAAATCCGCCGCTGAGACTACGGATACGGAGTTCACTCAAGTCATGAACATTAATGCCCGGGCGACTTTTCTATTTGCGCGGGAGGTTTGCAAGTCCATGGCTTTGGCAAAACGCGGATTGTTTATCACGATTCCAGGAATCCTCGGCAAGGCGCCTATGCGGAATGCGGCAGCATATGTTGCTAGCAAGTATGCTGTTACTGGAATGATTAAATGTTTTGCCCAGGAATATCAGCGCTCCGGTGTGCGGTTTAGCCTCTTTCACCTCGGCGGAGTGGATACGCCATTTTGGGATAAGATTCAAATGGCCGTGCAGCGCGACAAGATGATTCCCGTGGCGACGGCTGCGGGACTGGTGCTCCAAGCAATCGATGCTCCGCCCCATCTGGTGCTCAGCGAAGTTGTCATGCAGCCGGACAGTCATCAGCTGGTGTAGCGATTTGATAATTCCGCCTGCAACTCTCGGCATGAAAAGATATTTACTTCACCATTTGAATTGTGAGTCTTTACGATCATCGAGATGATAAAAAAGCCGAGAGATATTTTTCAAAAGTGCCGCGAGTACCGCGACACGGCTGATGCTCGAGCGCAGGGCTTCTATCCCTACTTTCGATCAATCGAAGAGCCACATGGAAATTACGTCATCTGCGATGGCGAGCGTAAGATCATGATTGGCTCGAATAATTATCTTGGGCTTGCGCAGGATCCACGGGTTGTCGAGGCCGCCTGCGAGGCCGCGCGGCGATATGGCGCCGGGTGCACCGGGTCACGCCTTCTGAATGGCACGATCAAGCTTCATATTGAGTTGGAGGAGGCTTTGGCGGCATTCCTCGGACGAGAAGACGCCATTTTGTATTCCACTGGTTTTTTTGCGAACCAAGGGGCATTGATTTCCCTGACTGAAGAGGGTGATGCCATCCTGTGCGACCGTGAGAACCATGCGAGCATCATTGATGGGTGTCAATTCGCCCCCGGCAAGCTTATCCCCTTCCGGCACAATTCGGCACCTTCGCTAGAAAACCGTTTAAAACGTCTCCCCGACGAGGCGGGGAGGTTGGTGATCATGGATGGCGTGTTCAGCATGTCCGGCGATATCGCCGACTTACCCGAGCTCTCCGCCGTTGCCAAACGCTATCATGCCTCGCTTTACATCGACGAGGCTCACTCGCTAGGTGTTCTCGGGCGCCAAGGGCGCGGAGCAGTCGATCACTTCGGGTTGAACAACGAGGTCGAGATCCTCATGGGCACATTTTCCAAGTCACTGGGATCGATGGGTGGATTTATCGC
>CALAPX010000227.1 GCA_937888355.1 uncultured Spartobacteria bacterium | reverse complement strand
ACGCTATTGTTTCACTACAATTTTGATTTTGTCTCCCCTCGCTATTTCTTTTAGCTCCTTAATTCTAATTTCTTTTGGGCAGAAAACTATGAAGTTTATCTGCGGTTCCGCCCCGTCCTCGCTACGGATCGACTCAATACCTGTTTTCACGCCACCCCAGCCATCTCGATAGTCGGCGTCAGTTAGAATGAAAATCAGATCAGGCTTAACTTTTTGGGCATAAACTAGAGCACCAGCGAGGCTTCCCTTCCAGCCAGAGCCCGCGACATCATTGCTCCCGGCTAAGTTGGAAGCAATCCAAGGAAGTGCTGCTTTGCGATTAGTAGCGCCATTGGGGACAAGGGATTCTCTAAATGGCGATAATCTATCTTCGTTAAATTCCGCCATCCCAAAGCGGGCCGTTATGGGAAGTCCTGAAAAAAGCTTTTGCGCATCCTCCGCAACTTTTTCGTATGGATAACCAGCTTTATTGGCATTCAATACCACCGTTTGAGAGACATCAATGAGGAGAAGGATTCGTTTCCCGCTTGTGTTCACGCCTAGGAAGCTGATTCCTTTCCCTCCAATTCCACCGCCTCCAGCGGCAGCGGAACCGGAAGCGCTTCCCAGAGCTTCCGTATTTGAGAGCGAAGACAATTGGTCGGCGAGAAGCTTGGAGGGATCCATGGGGAGCATCTGATCAAGCGGCATGTCAGGCACATCCGGCAGGGAGAACGCGGTCGGGCGCGTGCTTTGCATCTTGTCGTTGAGGGTCGGCTTGGGAGCAATGGCATCGAGAGCAGCCATATTCATCTTGTGCTCACGCTTCTTGGCGGGTAGCCGAACATCTTTTTTCACTACGAAATTCGCCGGAGGCGGGAAGATGTATTTGGCGACAATGAAAATCCCGGCAACGATCCCTCCAGCGACATGGAGGAGGATGACGCCAACAATGATCGAGATGAGCATGCGGATGCGCCGTTTTTTGACGACGGCATTCTCGCTCAATAGGGATTCGATTTCGGCCATATGACTAATCCTCCTCCGATGAAGAGTCGGCAAACGTGACTCCGGTGATTTGAGCCACGGCACAGGCATTCATAACCGCCACGATTCGTTGGTGATTCGCCTTGTCATCCGGGTCGATTGTCACAAGCGCCTCGCTTTTGTTGGCGTCGGCGGATTCCTTGAAGCGCTTGAGCGTGGCAGTGAGGTTGGGCAGATGAATATTCAGTGCCGACTCCAGCGGTTGGTCGTTGAGGATAATCGTGCCATCGGCCTCGATTCTGATGCGCTGTTCATCTGGAATCTCCAGCACCTCCTCCTGGGCGACGGTGCCAGGCAGGCCGATATTCACATCGCTTTCCTGTTTGATCGGTTTTGCTGAGACCATGAAAAAAACGAGCAGGAGGAATACCATGTCAATCATGGGCCCCATCTGCATCTCAACGGTTTGGGTGTCTTTGCGGCGGAGTTGCATGGCTGGTCTTCAGTCTTGGTAGGTTCCAAAAATTACGTTTACAGCCCCCGCCTCGCTGGCGATGCGCATGAGTTCTTTGATCTGCTTTCCTGGGGTATTTTTATCGGCACGGACATAAATCCTGAGGGGTGGAGTGATCTTGAACCGCTCCTTCAGGTACGCGGTCAGCTCCTTTTTGTCAGAGCGACTTTGTCCGATGTAATACACCCCATCGCCATCGATCGAGATGATGTCCCGGTTCGAGAGATCGTTCGGAATCGTGGCGTTGGCGGCGGTGGGGAGTTTGATATCCACCTTCACTTGCTCCTTCGAAATCTTGGTAGTCACCATGAAAAAAATCAGGAGCAGAAAGGTCATATCGATCATCGGGGCGAGCTGGAACCCGATTTCGTCTTCCTGTTTTTTGGCAAGTTTCAAGAGAGTGAAGTGGCTGAATTACTGGGCGGATTGTTGCTCATACTCGGCAGAGGAGCCCTCGAGTTTTATTTCGCCCGAGAGGAGATCGAGCATGAAGGTGACCCGCTTTTGGATGTTCGCCACCTGTACCTGCAGGAGGTTGCGGAAGTAGAAGTAAAGAAACATGGCGGGAATGCCGACCAGCAATCCTGCGGCGGTGGTCGTCATCGCCTCGCCGATACCGCCGGCGAGATCCGCCGGTTCCGATTTTCCAGCCGCGAGTTGATCAAAGCTGGTGATCATACCAGTGACAGTCCCCAGCAGACCGAGCATCGGCCCGATGGTGGCGAAGACATTCAAGTAGTTCACCCAGATGTTTATTTTTGTCTCCTCGTTGGACAGCGTCTCTCCAGCGGCTTGTTCCATTGAGGCCTTGTTGGCGAGGTCGCGTTCGAAGTTCACCTTGAGCATCGCGGCGGCGATTGTGTTGGCGAAGACGTTCGGCTGGCTTTGGCAGAGCGAGTAAGCCGAGGAGGCGTCGCGTGCCTGCATAAATTGTCCGACAGACTCTACTTGTGAATTCGGCATCATTTTTTTTCCGTTGATTTGAAGGAAACAGTACATGCCCACCGCCGCAGTGCCGATGGAGCACAGAAGCAACGGCCACATGAGAGCCCCTCCCGAGTTGAAGGTATCAAGGAGCGTTTTGTCCTTTGGTTGTAGGGCGGATGAGGTGGATGCCGGGTCGGAGGCGGCATCTTGGGCAGGCAACTGGGGAATCGCGGCAAGGGCTGCGGCCGCCAGAAATGCAGTGGCAAGAAGGCGTTTGATGGTCATGTTTTTTTAGGGTTGCTGGGTTTGTTCGATTTGCTGGGCTTTGGGGGTGTGCTGGGAGTGGGGACAGTTTCCGGAGTTGGCGCCGGGGACGATTCCCCGGTTTCCTTGAGCTTCTCACGGGCCTGGGCTTCGAAGTCGGATTCAAGGTCCTCGGGTTTGAGTGAGTCAAGAAAAGCCTCAGCGCGCTTGGCTTCTGAGGTTTCCGGGTAAAGGATGGTGATGTCGCGAGCGGTTTCGATCGCGAGAGGAAGCTCACCCGTCGTTTGGTAAACAGTCACTGCTCCCCAGAGACCGCGGGCCGATCGCGCATTGTCGGAACCATAAAAGAGACTGGGATAAAGATAGAGTTCAAGAACACGGTTGTAGAGCTCATGGCGCTTATCGATCACAAAGGGATCCTGCTCCCAGCGGGGATTTTCTTTAAGAAACGCGTTAAAATCGACTTCGGCGGCTTGTGCCATGATGTAGTTCGCTTCGATGAGGATTTCCGGATTCTCGGTATCCGCAGCGAGTTGCTTGGCCTCTGCGATTGCTTCAGCAACTCGACCGATGCCAACCATGGCGCGAAGGCGGCCCTGTTTGGCTCGAGTTTTGTCCTGCTCACTCCAAGAGTTTTTTTCTATTCGAGTGAAAAGCTCGAGAGCGGTGGCGGCCTTCTCCGGGTCTTTGCTTTCGACGAGCAATTCCCCAAGTTTGCAACCGATGGATCCCGCTGGAGAGCGTGGAACCGAGAGCCATTGTTCTATACGCTTCCAGTCCTCCTCGATTTCCCACGTGCGCTGGGGAGTGGCCGTGAGAAGGTGATTTTCTTGGATTGGGTCAGCTTTGAATTCGATGGCTTCGATATCCGCCCGGGGAATATTGACGATGGCGCTGGCGGGGGTAGCGGAATTTGCGCTTGTCGCAGGCACCTGAAGGGGCACTCGGAGCTTCAGGGTGGTCTCGTCGACAGAATCGATCTCGCCCACGCGATTCCCTCCGTTTTTGAGCAAAATCACATCCTGCGCCAGCAGTGGCAGAGCGATGAAAAACAGGAGGGCGAGTGAGCGTTTGATCATCCGTTTGCCGGAACAGGTTGAGGTTCTTGCGCAGAGGGAGCCTCCGCAGGAAGCGGTCCCCCTAGAGCTTGAAGGCGTTTCTTGGCCAGCCGGACTTCGGGCATGTCCTCGAGTTCGGGTTTGCCAAGCATTTCCTGAAGTGTACGGCGGGCTTTGTCGGTTTCTTTGAGGCTGGCCAATGCTTCGGCGGATTTCAGATAGGACTTGGCGACCCATGACTTCCAGCGGCCATACATGTTATAGACTTGGATAAAATACGGCACCGCTTTGGTTGGGTTCTTCTCCCGCATGTAAAGATCGCCAATGGTGTAGAGGGCTTCGGCCTTGAGGTCGGATTTGATATTTTCTGAAGCGAGCAGTGAGTTGAGTGTATTGAGTCCAAGGGCGTTTTCACCGCGCTTCAAGTGGAGTTTGGCTTTCGAGAGCATCGTCGGGCCGAATATCGATGAACCCAGATTCTCTTTTTCGAAACGTGTGTAGAGGGCGAGGGCCTCTTTTTCATGGCCTCGTCGAAGTTCGATGTCACCGAGAGAGGCGAGGATCCGGTCTTTCTGGAGGGCGCGGGGATTCCATCGCATGGCATCTCGAAGCATGGTTTCCCCCTTCTTCTCAAACTTGGCCTCAATAAGTGCGTTCGCAAAGTCCACTAACAAAGCGGGACTATCTTCTTGAACATCCGCCAAGGCGGCGGCTCTCGTGAGTAGGTTCAAGGATTGTGCAGGATCTGACTTTTTGAGGGCTTGGGCTTGGGCCCAGAGGGTGCGAATCTGCATTGTTCTCGCCTTGGTTTTTTCTGCCGCAGCGATTTGGTCACGGAGCCACGTGAGATATTGGGTGGATTCTTCAGGTGTGCGGTGGAGGCGGGCGAGAGCCAGGAAAAGATCTTCCACCGAGCGGATCGCCGGGTCGTTTCCGAGATTTAGAATTGTTTTGCGGTAGAGTTCACGGGCTTTCTCAGGTTGCTCCTGTTGGCGCCAATACCAACCGAGATTGGCAATGGCCTCGCCGACGCGCGTGGAGCGAGGATACTTGCCCACGAACTCCTGCATAAAATCGCGGTACCGGTCGTACTCCTCAATGAGCTTGAGGGCCTCCGCCGTGCGGAAAACGCCCTCTTCGTAGAAGTTTGTTTCATCGGGCGAAATCTTTTTGAACTCAGCGATCCCTTCATCCATGAAGCCTTCATTCATGAGAGCATTTCCCAGAAGGATATGGGCCTCACTGGACTCGAACTCCCCGGGATAGGTTTTCAGATAGGCTCGAAGCTCGTTGATCGCGTCGGGATATTTCTCCATTTGCTGGAGACAATACGCCCGACGAAAGATGGCTTGAGACCGGTACGACTGCAGCTTCCCGGTGCCCTCAAAGAGGGTGGATTGGTTGGATCCTTCCGGATATTTGGCCAAATACTCGCCCATCAGTTTGCGGCAGGTTTCAAATTGTTTGTCGAACGAGTAGGCCATCGCCAGCCAGTAAGTGGAAGCATCCGCCCGTGGGTGCTTGGGATGCCGCTTTAAAAAATCACGGAACCCATTCGCTGCGGGCATGTTTTTCTCGGCCTGAAGGAGAGTGAATGCCGACATGAATCGGGCTTCAGGCGCGCGGGGGTTGGATGGAAAATCATTGGCAAACTTAAGGAATGCGGCGGAGGCTTCATCGTATCTCAGGAGCGCGAGGATCGCTTCGACCTGCATGTAACGGGCTTCGGGGAGGTGTTTGGATTTAGGAAAAAGTTTGGCGAAGTTTTTAGCGGATTTAATCGTGTTCGGCCAGTCGCTGAGAGCCGTCCAACAGCGGATAATATTTATTGCGGCCTCCTCGCTAAGCGGTCCCTGAGGCAGGTCGGCGATCATGTTTTCCATGATCAGAGCCGCCTCCCGGTAGCGCGTCATTTGGAGGTACGAGATGGCGAGGCGGAACCGCAGGGAGATATCGAAATTCGTGATTTTGCGAAAGTTCTCGAGTTCACGACCAACCTCATTGACGAGGCGCGAGTAGAGTAGTTTGGCATAGGGATCGCCGGTGTTCGCATCCGCCGCCATGAGCTTGCTCTTAAGGTCATCGAGGCGGTTTTCTTGATGTTTGATCAAGCGATCAAATGTCCAAACCCGCTGTAAACAATGGATCGCCTTGCGAAACTCGCCCTGTTCAAGCCAGTAGTTGCCGAGACGAAGTGTGAGGGCCTGAAAGGAGATCAACTGAGCGATGTCTCCCATGTTCGGGTATTCCTCAGTGATTACCTTGGTGACTGCCTCGAAATCGCCCAGTTGCTCGAGGGCGAAGAGCTCAAAGATGACGGCCCGGCCGCGGGCATCAGGTGCCAGACTGGGCTTTAACTCCGCGAAGTAATCCGCTGCTTCGCGAAACTTGCTCTCGAGAATATAAGAAGTCCCGATGGTTGATCGCACCTCGCCGATTCGAGCGGCAGCAGGGTTTTTTTGGACATAGTAAGTATTTTTTTCAGCCCCCTTGGGAAACAGCGCAATGAACTTCTCCAATGCCGCTCTAGCAGCATCATAATTTTCTAACTGAAGTTCAGAAATTCCCAGCCAGAATGAGAGGTCGTGGCGTTGGGCAGGCGAGAGTTTGTTGACGATGTCGGGAGGCTGTTTTTCAAGCGCCACATTGATCGCCTCCACGGCTTCAGAAAAATTCGATAGGTGAACATGACAAATCGCGATGGGATAAAGCATGTTGAAGTTGGCCACCACCGACTCAGGAGCATCCCCGTATTCCGTTTGGAAGAGTTTGAAGGCCTCCAACGCGCCTTTGTAATTCTTCTCTTTGAAAAATTTACTGCCCAGAGCAAAAAGCTCGTCACCGGTTGCACCTGATAGGGAAGCAGTTGCGGCGTCTTGGGAATAACAATCACTCAACAAGAACTGAACGCAACAAAGGAGCGCAATTACCTGGGGGAAACACCTCACCATAAAAAAAATTTATAACCTAAAATAGCATTAGTGTCTTATCGTATTCTGTGAATTACATTACATTTTGTGCTATTTTAGAGGTTTTATGACCCATCTTTAGCATCATGCGTTGATTTTTCTGCGAAGCACATCAGCCACTCGATTCATTTCCTCGATCGTATTGTAAAAATGGGGACTGAAGCGGATCCACTGCTGGCCGGATCGGATCATTCGAAGCGAGGCGGTGATCCCCTCCTCTTCCAATGCTGAAAAAATTTCTGCGGCTGGCTTGGAAGGATGCCGGGCGGTGAGGATGCCCGAACGCAGGGGGTCATCTGCTGCTGGCGAGAGAAATTCAAACCCTGCCTCGCGCAGACACGATTCCAAATGATCCCGCGCGTTTAGAATCGCGCGTTCCACATTTTCCAATCCGGTCTCCTCAAGCATCCCGAGGCTTGCCTTCATGCCATACATGCCGGTGATATTCAGGACTCCCGGCTCGTACCGCCGGGCCGTGGGTTCAAAGACAATCTCGCGTTGAGCGATAAAGTCGGGGGATTTCACATTCCAAGCGCCGAGCAGCGTCGGACGGCATATCTCGAAGTGACGCTTCGCCACATAAACAATCCCGATCGCCAAAGGGCCTAGCATCCACTTGTGCGCATCGGCGCTCAAAAAATCAACATGAGCCACACTCAGGGGCGCAGCACCTACTGTCTGAATCGCATCGAGTGAAAACAACACGCCACGCTCGTGAAGCAGGCACCCGATCGCATCGACATCGATTCGGCGACCACTCAAAAAATGGCAGGAGGCAAGGGCAACAAGCTTGGTACGAGGGGTTAAATATTCGGCCAAAAGCTCGGGAGTAATGTCACCTGGGATTTCAGGTTCGAGGTATTTTACCACCACTCCCCTGCTCGCCAGCGCCGCCCAGGGGTATACATTCGAAGGATAGTCATCACCGTAACAAATGACTTCATCCCCCTCCTCCCACGCGATTCCATTAGCAAACAAGCTTAATCCAAGCGATGTGGGCCCAAGCAAGGCAATCTCGTCCGGATCAGCTCCAATCACTCTGGCGCAAAGGCCGCGCGTTTTTGTGACATCCCGAAGTACATCGCCAAATTCCTGATGCCGAAGACAACTTGCTTCGGCATGGGCACTCATCGCATCGGCCGCACAGCGAGGCAGCACGGTTACCCCCGCATGAGCGAGAAAGATTCCTTGCTGAACAACCGGAAAGGCCGCGCGCCTAGCCTCCTCGTTTGGAAAAAGACTCACTTGCGCGCCTCCTCGGCCTCGCGAATCAATGTCCAAAAGTCATTTGTCTTTGCCAGTCCACCGTCCTCTTCGTCCAGTGGGAGGTTCGAACGGAAAAGAAAATCCCGGATCGTATTTTTGTGAAGGACCCGATGGATCAACAAGCCCTCAACATGGTTCTCAAAGTAGATGCGGTAATCTTTCGCGCGATAGCGGTAAAGAGTCCGACCGTCCCGGGAGACCTTACCGAATTGTTCACCATCCAGGGAATCGAGATCACCTGGCAGGAATTGAAACTCCGCCAGCAACTCCAATTGAAGATCCTTTGGCAGGGCAGCCATCTCAGCGGCACTGAGTTCATTAAAGATAACTTGAAACACGCCGAGAGGATACCCGCCTAGGGAGCGGCATTGGCAAGCCGGGATTTCACGAAACATTTACGACACGAAGTTGACCATGGCTGCATGTGAGCCTATCAAACCCTGCACCATGTCCATCCCACAGGCCTTTGCCCTCGAAAACCGCCGTCTTTATGGAATCCTCGATTTGGGCTACGTTTCTCCATTGAAAAGCATTTCCATGGCATCAGCCATGCTTGAGGGAGGGGTTGAAATCCTTCAACTGAGAGCTAAAGGAATCCCCAAGGCTGATATCCTCTCGATCGCCATTCCACTGGCTGAGTTGTCTCGAAAAAGTGGGGTGCCCTTTTTGCTGAATGACCATCCCGACCTTGTTCAAGAATGCGGCGCGGATGGAGCTCATGTCGGTCAGGACGACATGTCTGTAGCTGTGGCGCGCTCCCTTGCCGGAGACGGAAAAATCATTGGTCTCTCTACTCATAGTCTCGCTCAGGCGCGTGCCGCGCAGGATCAAACCCCTGACTACATCGGGTTCGGACCGCTTTTTGCCACCCCGACCAAACCCGACTACAAGCCGATCGGCACCGCAGATATCCAAGCTGTCCATGAGCACGTCACGATCCCAGTTTTTTGTATCGGCGGCATCAAGCGCGAGAATCTGCCCGCTGTTTTACAATCCGGCGCCAAGCGCGTGGTCATTGTGTCAGGAATCCTTCAGGCTTCTGATGTTCGAGACTACTGCCGGGATTGC
>CALAPX010000226.1 GCA_937888355.1 uncultured Spartobacteria bacterium | reverse complement strand
GCTTCATGGGCAATACTGCGGGCGCGAAGCCACTGCAAGGCATCGGTGCACCAAAAACATCCCGGTTTAATGTAGACAATCATGAGATTCCACCGACGACTTCGCCGGATACCTGAGGGAATGTTGCCTTCAGCAACTCAAGGTCAAGCCGTTATTGCGCTCAAGAGCACGCACCAAGCACCTTTTCTACTCTCAGGCAATAGGGTATTGTCCTTATCTTATTTTAATTGATCTGTTTATAAATATGACTGAAGAACCCGACTTGTCCCACAAGTCACACTTGTTCGACAGAAAAAAACCAAACCTATGATTAAACCAACTATTGCACTTCTCACCCTTGCCGTCTCGATCACTGGCGCTTTCGCCGGCACCCAGGCCAAGACGTTTAAGGAAATTGTCATCGTTGAGGAACCCTGCAAGTTCCGCGACCAAGAACTCCAAATCGACACCTTCGCCGCCGGAGCCTTCTACCATCAAGGCCGACCAGGATGGGGTGGCGGTCTCGGCATCAACTACTTCTTCAACAAGTTTGTTGGTATCGGGTATGAACAAGACGTCGTCGGACGCAAACAATCCGGCGACTCGCGGTCCTACACCGAATGGGCAAGTGTTGGAAACATCTTCCTCCGCTACCCAATCTGCTCGCTAAACCTCGCTCCCTACGCCATGATTGGCGGTGGTGGCGCTTATGGCACAGGCAAAGGCTATGGCTTCGGCCACGTCGGCGGAGGCATCGAATACCGTATCACTGACAATATCGGCCTCTTCACGGATGCCCGCTACGTTTACTCAGGCGAGACGCCCAGCAATGCAGTCTTAGGTCGCTCCGGCATCCGCTTCGCCTTCTAATCAGCCTAAACACGCAACTCACGAAAGCCGGTTCGCAAGAACCGGCTTTCTTTTTGACCTTCATGATTCAGAAAACACGTTCGCCGCAAGGTCTCCGAGATTGGGGCAGCACTTTGCCTCCAAAAGACGATCGTACATTTTTCCCAACCGCAGCGAGATGAGGCTTTTCATCAAGCGATCGCGTCATGAAAAGCGTCATCTCAATCTGCCTTGATTTAGGATGGGCGCATGACCCGGATGGGTTGGATATGTTACTGATCAAGAAATGGACTCACTGACACAGATTGCTCTTGGCTCGAGCGTTGCGGCTGCTTGCGTTCCGGCGACACATCGCCGCAAGGCTGCAATCGCTGGAGCACTTCTTGGCACCCTGCCTGATCTCGACATGCTTCTTGATTATGGCAATCCGGTGGCGAACTTCACCATGCATCGCGGGTTCAGCCACTCACTGCCAATGCTTACTGCCACCGCCTTGGTGATCTGGGCTGTGCTACGCTTGTTTTGGATGCCTGTGACCATGCTCCCATTGCGGTGGCTTGCCGCCATCCTTATGGCTTTGCTGACCCACCCCCTTCTTGATGCCCATACCGCCTACGGAACCCAGCTTTTCTGGCCGTTCGGAGGATTCCCTGTCTTTTGGTCTACCCTCTTCATCATCGACCCGCTCTACACGCTCCCTCTGCTCGCTGGCATGCTGGCTGTCATTATCCGCCCCACTTCGCGCACAGCCAGCCGATGCCTAATTGCCGGCCTCACTGCCAGCATGATCTACCTTGGTTGGTCATGGGCGGCTCAAAGCCTCGTTGCTGGAAATGCCCGCCAGACGCTTGAGGCTAAAGGCATCCATGATGCAAAAATATTCATCACGCCGACTCCGTTCAACACCCTCCTCTGGCGCATCGTGGTGCTTAGCGATGGAGGGCACCTTGAAGGCTATGATTCCTTGGTGGCGGACGACGGACCGATCCATTTTGTCTTCCACGCCTCGGATGATGCCGCCCTAGCTGCGGCAGCCACTATCCCTGCGGTGGCGCGGTTGAGGTGGTTTTCTAACGGGTTCGTGCAGGCCTTCGTGAAAAATGGCATCCTTCACTTGGCCGACATCCGTATGGGAGGTCATCCCGATTACGTCTTCCGCCACGCCGTGGCTCATCGCAGCAATCCAGGATGGCAAGAAATTCCACCCCGCCGAATGCCAATATCGCTGCGGCCCGATTTTCTTGCCTTCGTCTGGGATCGGATTTGGACGGACCGCTCAGATTAGACAGGTTCTTGAAAATCCAGTCTGAACAGGCCAAGTTGCTTCGCGCATGTCCGCTTCCGAAAGCCAACCACTTTGCCAAATACGCACTGAGATTCTCCGTGCGGCGAAGTTGTGCTCACCCGGACTGGAATCACTTGGCCGACTGACTTTCGACAGCGATCCAACAGAGGTCTCAGCGGTAGCCCACTGGCGTGATGCCGTGTTTCTCCCCCTGCTCGCCCCGGCAATCCGGGATACAGCCACAGCCTCCAGGCAGGGCTGCCGCGAACTTGTCTGTGTTGATAAAGCCCTCGACAAGCGCCTTGCAGGCCCGCTTGCAAAAACCAGCCGTGCTTCAGGCCTCGCCATTGCCAACGCGCTTCAAGCACCAAACTCCGAGCCCGCCTTGAAAAAATTCCTCACTGCAGTCGGCGCCGGGACAACCCCCGGCCATATGGTGATCGTCTTCTCTGCAAGGGCCTCGGTGTTTCATTTTCCAGTGCAGGTCATCGCTGGAGCCCTCGTCGTGCTTGAAATGCGTACCGCTACGGTAGATTCCGCTTGGGGAGCTGTGCAATCCTGCCTTGAATCCCTTCCGCCAGCGGAAGCTTCCCTCCGCGCCGCCTGACCCATGCCTGCCATTGAAACTCCCGCCACCGAGACCGGCGAAAAATCCGCCCTCGACACTGTGTGGAATGTTGTTGTCCACAACGATCCCGTGAACCTCATGAGCTATGTGACGCTCGTGTTTCAACGTGTCTTCGGGTTTTCAAAATCAAAAGCTGAAAAGCACATGATGGAAGTTCACAACGCCGGGCGTTCCATCGTTTGGTCAGGAAACCGCGAACACGCCGAACTCTACGTGCAGCAACTCCATGGCCATCTCCTCCTCTCAACGTTGGAGAAGTCTTCTTGAACATGGCCTCGGTCCGTATCCTTGATGACGGCACAGTGCTCTTTGAGGGCATTGCTCCGCAACTGCTGCACATCCTCTCCCGGATGCACGAGGCTGCCGAGTCGGGAGATTCCGAGGTCGAAGATCGTCTATTTCCCTCCCCTGTTTCAGTCACGTCCGAAGACCACATCGCCGAAGATTGGAAAGCATTTGTCGAACCAGACCTCCAATCCGGCTTCCTTTCCGCACGCGAGGCGGTTGCGGCAGACTTGCGGGGAGCTGATAAAACAAAGGGTGGCGATTTTGCGTTTCGCATTCCTCCAAAGCACCTCGACCACTGGCTCAGCGCCCTCACCCAATCCCGGCTTGCCCTGAACGCCATCCACCACTTCACCGAGGACGACATGAACCGCTCCACCGCTGATTTGGACGACCCCCGCGAATTTGCCCTCATGCAGTCGGGGATCTACGGCAGCATGCTGGAATGGTTGATCTCAATTGTGGAATGATCCCCGATGACGGCGTTTACAAACAAGGGGTGTCCTCCTAACGTTGCCGGCATGACAATTGCGTTTTTTGGAGCCGGAAAAATGGCCTCCGCCTTGATTCAAGGCCTCCTCCGCTCAGGCATTTGCCAGCCGGGCGACATCACGGCAGCCAGTCCTGACCCTTCGCACCTCAAGGCATTGCAAGATTCAACCGGCATCCATGTTACCGCCTCCAACAGCGAAGCCGCGCGAGCGGCCGACGCTGCGATCCTTTGCGTCAAACCCAAGGAAGCAGCAGCGGCGCTGGCGCAGGCCTCTCCCGAACTGGATGGAAAACTCCTTCTCTCCATCGCTGCCGGGCTACGTCTTTCCACACTGAAGAAATCCGCCCCCGCCTCCCGTATTGTGCGCGCCATGCCGAATACCCCCGCGCTGGTTGGAAAGTCTGCAACGGCATACGCGGCCGCTCCAGAGGCTACCGCTCTGGACATCGCTATGGTCGAGCGCATCTTCTCGAGCATCGGCGAGGTTCACGCAGTGGAGGAAAACCTCATCGATGCCGTGACTGCGGTCAGCGGCAGCGGACCCGCTTACATTTTTCTCGTTATCGAAGCGATGACCGAGGGTGGAATCCGATGCGGTCTTCCCGCCTCGCTTGCACAGCGCCTCGCAATTCAGACAGTCGCGGGCGCCGGCGAACTCTGCCTTCAAACCGGGGAGGATCCGGCTACTCTTCGCGAAATGGTTACCAGCCCGGGTGGCACAACAGCCGCTGCCCTCGCCACGCTCGAAAAGCATGGAGTTCGTTCGGCATTTATCGAAGCGATTCAAGCCGCTGAACGGCGTGCGGTGGAACTTTCGGGCGAATGAACACGCCGGCGGCCCGCATTGTTAAAGCTGCTCTCTGCACGGCAATTTTTTGGATCTCAGTGGCCGCCGCCCAGAATTCACCCCCATTTATCCCGGTCGCCCTGACAGATGCCGCCTCCGAGGGGAATGCGGCGTTCGCTAAAAAG